>DTXA01000490.1 GCA_012962735.1 Candidatus Latescibacterota bacterium | reverse complement strand
ATGGCCCTGGCATCAGCCCGTGCGGGTAAGCATATCTTCTGCGAGAAGCCCATGGCCCTCTCGGTGGCCTCCTGCGACAGGATGATAGCCGCCGCAGAGGATGCGGGCGTGAAGCTCATGGTCGGCCAGGTTCTCCGTTACATTCCCCGATTCGCCAAGATCAAGGAGATAGTGGACTCCGGGGTCCTCGGGGGTCCCTTCGCCATCTCGATAGTGCGCATGGGGAGAGGCTGGGGGGCGGCCGACGTGCACTGGCGTAGGAGGAGGGATATGGTCGGAGGGGTGCTTTTCGAGGTGAGCGTGCACGAGCTTGACTTTATGTGCTACATAATGGGGGAGGTCGAAAGGGTAGCGGCTTTCACAGGACGGTATATCCACAGGGATATAGACTACGAGGACACAGCCCAGGTGTTGTTGCGCTTCAGGAACGGAGGGTTGGGCTCCCTGGTGGCCGGGGTCTCCTCGGCCATAGGGGTATACGAGGGGAAGATGCTTTGCGGGAAGGGGAGCCTGTTCTGGGGATGGGACGGCATCAGGTATAGGACCTTTGAGGGGGAGGAGGTCAGGGTTGGGGAGGATGAGCTTCCGACCGAGCCGGGGGTGCACAGGGAACTGCGGGAGTTCGTGGAGGCTGTAAGAGAAGGGAAACCTGCGACGATACCGGGGGAGGAGGGCAGGAGGGCCGTGGAGGTGGTGGAAGCTGCCTACCGTTCGGCAGAGACGGGCCGAGAAGTGAGCCTACCGCTGGAGGGACCATGCGGGTCGTGCAGATAACAATGCCCTGGAGGGTGATACTGAAAGAGGCTCCGGAGCAGGCCCGGGCTCCTGGAGAGGTCTTAGTGCGCATGGAACGTGCCGCCCTTTGTGGGAGCGACTTTCCCCGCTTCAGCGGGGAGGGGCACAGGTTTCGGGAGGGATATCCCCTCCCCGAAGGCCAGGCCGCGCACGAGTGCGTGGGGAAGGTGGTGGATGGGGAGGGGTTCTGTCCGGGGGAACGGGTGTTAGTGCTTCCCCCACGTTCAAACGGGCTTTCGGAGCTTCTCTCCGTGCCCCGGGATAAACTTGTGCCCCTGCCGGATGATCTGGACCCCGACGTATCAGTGATGGTCCAGCCCTTGGGCACGGTGGTGCACGCCCTCCGGGGGATGGGGGACGTGGTGGGGAAGGACGTGGCCGTGGTGGGCCAGGGACCTATGGGGCTCCTGTTCACCGCTTCGTTGCGGAGGCTGGGGGCCCGACGGGTTATCGGGGTGGACCTGCTTGGGTACAGGCTGGAGGTAGCTCGGAGGATGGGTGCCACGGAGGTGGTGGACGCCTCCCGGGAGGACCCAGTAGGAACCGTAGGGGAGCTCACGGGTGGGGGGGTGGACTTGGCGGTGGAGGCGGCCGGGACCCCGGAGGCCTTGGTCACGTGCGTGGAGGCCCTCAAGCGAGGTGGGCTATTGGTGCAGTTCGGGGTGCCCAAAGAGGCCCAGACTCCCTTCCCCTTGGACGCATTTCTGCGCAAGGACTTGAGGATGGCGGGGTTCCACTTAGCTTCGGCAGGGAACCCTTTAGAGCCCTATATCCTGGCCCGGGACTACATCGCCTCGGGCTGGATAGATCCCTCACCCCTCATCACCCACCACTTCACGCTGGAGCAGATCCAGAGGGCGTACGAGGTGGCGTATAGGAAGGAGGATGGGGTGGTCAAGGCGATGGTGGTGTTTTAGGTTGCTCTGGGGGAGGAAGTCGAGAATATTTTAGAAAGTTGAAGAGGAAGATAAAAAGCGTTATTTGGGGACTCGAACCTTCTAAGAGAGCTTAATAGAGCTGTCTTTGAAGCCTTCACTTCCCGCTCGAGCATATCCAGAGGGGGTATGAGATCTGGAGGATGGTGGTACTATAATATTGCCCTTGAGGAGGAAGTTGAGTATATTTTAAAGAATAACCCAGAAGACAGGGCATCTTAAATCCTCTAACTGAGGAGGGCCGATATGAGTAAAAAAGCCCGGAGGAGGTCCGGGCTAGCTTTGTGCTTGGCCGCCATCGTCCTGGTGGTCGCTTTGGACTTGTTTCTGGCTGGCGATAGGGGCCAAAGGGAAGCCTTCATCCCTCAGGATGCCGGTGCCCTTCCTCCCGAAAAGTCGGTGGTCGCGATCGTCAGATCGGACGACCCGGAGCTTCCGGAACCTGCCCCTCCGGATGCGATGCTCACCTACGAACAGGTGGACGCCATAGTGAGGAGAGCCATAAGCCTGGATACCTCGGAAAGGAGGCTGGATAAGGTGGTGGAGCCTGGTGATTGGGTTGTGATAAAGCCAAACATAGTGACCTGCACTCCTATCAGGGACAATTACTTAGGGAAGGGGAACCAAGGAAAGAGGCATAAGGGTCAGGCCACAGACCTCAGGGTGGTCAAGAGCGTGATAGATTACCTCGTACATATGGAGCATCCACCCCGGAGGATAACGATAGCAGAAGGTGGGGCCGAGTGGAGGAACTTGAGCGACCCTCGGAGGGACCCACGCCAGACCGAGGACGGCTGGACGGTACACTGGCCCGAGTTTGGGAACCTTTCCTATGTGGGTATAGTGAAAGAGTTTGATGGAATCAACGGTGTCAAGGTCGATATAGTCGACCTGAACTATGACGACTGGGTGGACGCGAACGGTGCGATAAAGAGAAACGGTCCACCGATACCCGTTCCCGACCCCAACAACACGGGCATAACGTGGCTTCAGAGGCCGGAGGGATATTATGTATCCAAGACGCTTTTAGAGTGCGACAAGCTGATAAACATCCCCGTCATGAAGACCCACGACATCCCGGGGGTCACCCTCATCTTCAAGAACTACGTGGGCACCTTTATGCAGAGAGCTTACGGCCAGACCGACAACTCCAAGATGTTGCTTCATAAATACGCAGGAAACAAGGAAGTCCCTAAGGGCTTCGTAGACCTCTTCTCGTATCGTCCTACAGACTACGCAATAGTCGAATGTCTCTGGGGCACGGAGGGCAATGGCCCGCAGTGGGGGGACGACATAAAGCTTAACTTGGTCGTCGCAGGAGGAGACCCAGTCGCCACTGAGGCTGTGGCTGCTGCGGTTATGGGGTTCAACCCAAGGGACCTTGATTACCTGTACTGGGCTGCTGCCAAGGGGTTCGGGACTTTCGATATGAACTGGATCGAGGTCGTGGGGAGGAACATAGAGGAGGTCCGACACGACTTCGTCAAGTCCAGGGGATGGGAGGGGAGTGGACCTGGGTTCGTGGGCAGGCCCAACAGGATATGGCTTGTAAACGGGCCTTATGAGGGAAACGATCTGGATGTGGACTACATCGGAGAGGAGGATGTAGCCCCTGAGCAGGGGAGCACGAGCGGCGGCAGGGAATGGATTATGTACGAAAGTGTCGAGGACTACGTGGATCTCTCCGGCGTACTCGGCGCGGAACCCTTAGTCACGGCATATGCGTTTACCTATATCTACGTGGACTCCGAGTTAAATGCACAGGTTTGGATCGGAGCCGACGACGGCATCAAGGTTTGGCTGAACGGAAAGGTGGTATTGAAGAAGGACGAGGCTGGGGGCAAGGCTCTGACCCGGAACAAGGTGCCAGTGTTACTTAAGGGAGGTATCAACAGGCTCCTGGTTAAGGTAAGGAACCTATACGGCGGATACGGGTTTTCCCTTGGGATATTTGAGGAAGACGGGGACACGCCCTGGGGGCTGAGTTACCTGCTCAGCCCGGAGGTCCCCTATGTGGAGGAGACATCTTCCACCTCTGTCGGCTTTGCGTTGGGTAGGAACTACCCCAACCCCTTCAACCGTGGGACTATTATCCCGTTCCGGCTTTCGAAGGGGAGCTTCGTCCGGCTGGAAGTCTACGACCCCTCGGGAAGGAGGGTGAGGACCCTGGTAAATGCATGGAGGGAAGCCGGGGAACATCGGGTGCGTTGGGATGGCCGGGACAGTAGGGGGGAAGAGGTGTCCAGCGGGGTGTACGTGGCCTGGATAGAGGCGGGGGAGTTCTCAAGGGCGATGAAGGTTATGCTATTGCGGTAGTTCCCCTTACATTGGGCCTTAGTTAGGGAAAGGAGGTGATAGTGGGATCTTCACGGAAGTTCAGCGGTCTGACCTTACGTTCTACCGTGGTGGGCCTCGCCGTCGCGGTCGTCGTCAACATTTGGGGGCCGTTCTCTATATACAGACTGCATTCCTCGCTCATAACCGACGATTATATGCCCCTGGCCGTCGTTTTTCTCTTCTTGGTCGTCGTGGCGGGGCTGAACGCGATCTTGAAGCTCATAAACCCGAACTTCGGTCTGTCCCCTTACGAACTCGTGGTGGTGTTCATCATGGGCCTTGTGGGCGCTTCCATACCCACCTACGGCCTTACCGGTCACCTGGTAGCTACCATAGCGGCGCCGCACTACTTCGCCTCTCCCGAGAACCACTGGGAGGAGTATCTGCTCCGGTACATTCCGGATTGGGCCGTGCTCGACAAAGGGGCGGCCAAGTACTTCTTCGAGGGCCTGCCGGATGGAGGAAGTGTCCCGTGGAGGGCCTGGTTCATACCTTTGTTCTGGTGGTCGAGCTTCGTGGCGGCCCTGTTTTGGGTGTTGTTCTGCATAATCGTCATCCTGAGAAAGCAATGGGTGGAGAAGGAGAGGCTCATCTTCCCGCTGGCCCAAGTGCCCCTGCAGATGGTCGAGGGGACGGATAGGTCGCTGTTGCCCTCGATTTTCAAGAACAAGGTGTTCTGGATGGGATTCGCCCTTCCGGTGCTCTTGATCGGCTTTATGGTGGCCAGTTGGTTCACCCCCCTGTTCCCCAGGATCCCGATGCGTGGCTCTAGGATAGCTATAAGCAGCATCAGCTTCGGAAGGGAATTCCCCACGATCAACATGGAGTTACTGTTCCCCATCGTCGGCCTTTCGTTCCTTATGAGCCTGGACGTGCTTTTGGGCATATGGCTGTTTTATTTTTTGGCCGTCGTCCAGGTGGGGATATTCAACCGCATAGGGCTCAACCTCGGTTCGGCCAAGGTGTACTGTTCTTACCATCCCCCCATCGGCTGGCAAAGCGCAGGGGCGATGGTCTTTATGGTGCTTTGGGGCCTTTGGATGGCAAGGGGGCACTTGAGAGATGTGTTCCGGAAGGCCTTCAGGGGGGACAGGGACGTGGACGATTCCGGGGAGCTTTTGTCCTATAGGACGGCGGTGTTCGGGTTGATATTGGGTTTAGTATACATATATACCTGGCTTTACAGGTTGGGGATGCAGCCCAAGTTCCTGTTCTTGTTCGTGCCGTTGGCGATAATCTTCTACATAGGAATCGCCCGGATGGTGGCAGAAGGCGGCCTCGTGTACATAAGAGCCCCACAGGTTCCCCAGGTCACCACAAGCTATATACTGGGCACTAAGGCTCTCTCCCCTATGACTATGGCCGCCATGGCACTGTCGTACACGGTGATCGTGGAGATAAAGGCCCACTTTATATCCGCAGCTGCGCATACGACCAAGCTTGCAGATGTCATAAAGTTACATAAAAAGGGCGTCTTGGCGGCGATAGCTATGGTGTTATTGGTGGCCTTATGTGTATCGATATGGTATACGGTCTCCATGGGATATCGCTATGGGGCGTATAATTACGGGAGGTTCATGTTCCGAGGGGGGGCTACCCTGCCCTATGAGAACTCGGTCAACGATATGCTCAACCCCTACGGGACGGACTCAAGGAGGCTGGGCTTTTTCGGAATAGGAGTTGTAGTCATGGCCGTTATGACGTTTATAAGGTACAGGTTCATATGGTGGCCGGTCCATCCCTTGGGGTATACAGTCGCCTCGACGCTGCCCGTGATGGAGACGGCCTTTTCCATATTCTTAGCCTGGGCTTTCAAATTGGTCATCCTTCGGATAGGAGGGGTCTCCCTGTACAGGAAGGCGCTCCCGTTCTTCTTCGGGCTGATATTGGGCCACTTCTTCGCAGCTGGGATCGCCAATTTTATAGACTGGAAGTGGTTCTTCGGACAGGGGCACGAGATAAGTGGATGGTGAGGTGAAAAGGCGAGGCCTTTCATTGTACAGGTGGAAACCTCAATGAAAGTTTAAGTTGCCTTGCCCTGCTTTTAGGGCTTGAGGCAGCCATATTCCGCAGGAAGCCAAAAAGGGATTACACCAGCTTTGAGCCTTCGACAGGCTGGAGGCTTGCTGGGGGAAGCTTTTGGGCTTTCTCAGATGTTTGAGTTTCACTCAAAGCATGGCGGAGATAGAACTCAGTGTCCTGGCAAGGGAATATCTTATCAGCACCCTTGCCAGATGTATCTTCCTTTGGGAGCAGGAGCGCAATAGTGAGCTTGTGAAGGTTGATTGGAGATTCACAACCCAGAATGCTCGGAGGATATAAACGTCTGTATCCTAAAATCACGATTGACAAAGCACTACTGGCGGGCCGAGAAGTCAAGAGATTTCGAGGCGTCATATCCAGTATATCATGTTGTCGGTCATACCTGTAAAGTGGTCTATTATGAGCCACAGCCCGGCGCAGAAGAATTGTCCAAGTATAAGGCCCAGGAAGAAGGGTCTGGTCCTCCTGTATAGCCCCGGCCCTCCGTACTTGAGGACCACAAGCTTTATGAGCCACGCCAAGAACACGCTGAAGGAAATATAGTTGGTCATCCATATCGTGCTTATGGGGAAGCCCAGAGGATGTATTGGCCACCAGAGGAACCTATGCCTGGCGAGCATGAGTATGGCCATAACACTGGCACCGATCCCAGTCCACGCCCATCCGTCCCAGTTGGGCCCCGTGGGGTTGTTCACGTACCTCGCTATGAAGTTGAAGGGGTATACCGAACCTCCGAAGAAGAACCACTTGTTCATGTTGACCCCGCCGTACGTGTAGGAAAGCTTCGTGACGATCCATATGGACCCTGCGAGGCTTACGATTATCGCCAGGAACATAGCCCAGAAGAGCCCCCTTTGCCTCCCACCGAGCCGTTCGTCCGCAAGCTTGAGCCCGTTGGCGCACGAGGCCATGACGAAGGTCCTGATGTCAGCGGCGTAAACGTATGTAAAGCTCATGGACACCAGCCCCTGGGTCCCCAAGGAGGTCGAACCGAAGCCGGAGACTATGAAGTTAGAAGCTATAAGCGGTGCCCTTGCCACCGCCACACCTCCTTCTACGACTATCCTCGTGATGGCCAAGAACAGCATGAAGGCCACGATCAGGAAGATGGGGACCGCCCAAAGCGGCATACCAGAGAACCTGAGCCAGGCCCCCATAAAGAGGAACCCTCCTATTATCCCCAGGACGGCCGT
>DTXA01000489.1 GCA_012962735.1 Candidatus Latescibacterota bacterium | reverse complement strand
TCCTAAAAGCTCTACAAGCTCCTCCCCTTCGTTAGGCCTGTGGATGCCGGTGGCGACGAGTATCGTTATCCGGTCCTTGGGGATACCGACCTCCTCGAGGGCTTCCAAAAGGGGCGGCAGGATGATACTGTTGGGCACTGGACGGGTAATGTCCGACACCACCACGCAGGCGCTCCGCTTTCCCCTGGCAAGCTCCCTCAGGGGAGGGGAACCTATTGGCCTCTCTAAGGACTCCCGTACCGCAGCCTCGGGGTCCTCCAAGGGGGGCAGGGGCCACATGTGGAGCACGCCTACAAGGTTCTCCTCCGGGACCTCAACCTTCAGCCCCTCCCTGCCGTAGCGAAGTTCTACCTCCATTATCCGACCTCCATACTTTGAAAATAAATATAAATAAAATATAGGAATTGGTCAACTTGATTTCAATCCTTACACCAGTACCTCTACCCTCACTGTCCGCTCCTCGAACACCTCGCCAGTCTCAACATCTTGAAGGGAGACCTTCACCTGTGGTGGCGGTTCCTTAAAATCGTCCAGCCAGCGCAGGGACACATTCTGTATCGGACGATCGGGACCCAGTTGTATCGGGTCGCTCCTTCGCTCCCCGATGACGACCTGGACCTGTCTCGGTCGGTCGAACAGCGAGGAGACTTCAGCCTCGACTCTGATCACCACTAACCGACTGGTCAGCGTCTCCGGCGGGGACATCCTGACCCCGACCTTCTTAACCGGCGCTACGACCTGTCCCTGTAGGGCCGCCACCACGCACTCCTGAAGGCTAAGCCCTCCGTGGAGGAAGGCACCGGTCTCGCCCGGCAGTCCAAATACGCTAAGCCCTTCAGGAAAGGACAAAAGAGCCGAACCCTTAAGTCCAAGCTCCTCCGCCCGTGCGCTGGAATAGCCTCCTTCTGAGCCTCCTATGGCAAAGCGGCGTTTACAGATAGGTGCTTCCGGTGCGGACAGGGAACTCAACCGCACCTCCGGCGGTACAAAGAGAAAGCCATGGTCGGAAACGACCCAGATGCGCTCGAATCCCTTCTCCGCTACATACCGCACCGAACGGACAACCCGCCCGACCATCTCCAGAAGCCCCCGGGGGTGGAGGTCGGCCACGAAGCTCCCGAACTCATCGACCTGCTTGCAGAGCACCACCAGCAACTGGACCCGGCTCAGGTCCTCCCGCTCCAGCTCTTCGAGGGCAACCACCTTCCCCCGCCGCCCTAAGTGGCGCTTGAGATATGCCCTGCGCTCGCTTAAACTGCCGACCGATTCATCCCCTATGCGTACCGCCAGCCGGCCATGCTCGACCGCTAAGGACAGCCCCTCCTGCGCACCGGGCAAAAGCGCTGCCATCCCAAGTTCGGTGATGCTGGGCAGAACCGTCATGGTGGGCTTGACCTCAAAGCTAACTTCCGAACCCACCCTCCGCCTCAAGTGCTGAGCGAGGTCGTAGCGCAGGGCGTCGACGAAGAACACCGCTGTATGCTTTCGTCCGGCCACCTCCTGCCAGAAGGTCTGCTGTGTGGGTCGCCAGCCTTCCCGCTCCACCGCATCGGCGAACTTCCGGTTCACCCTGTCCAGGTAATCCCCGTACGCCACCCAGGCGGGAAGGAGGAAACGCCTCCTGTCCTCATCGCTCAGATCTTGAGCCAACGCGGAGGTCTCCAGCGCCCACAGGTCCAATCGCCACCAGCCATCCTCGGCGGTGTAACGGCCGACGAACTCCTCGACGCTTGAAAGTTGCTGAGCTACATCTGTCGCCTCCCGACAGTCCATATACAAACGTGTGGCAAGGTCGAGCGCCTCCCAGAACCTCCCGATGCCCTCCTCCTTCCTGGCCCAAAAGAGCTTACTGCGGGCTCGGGCAACCTTCCCCAGGCGCTCTGCCTTTTGCTCAAAGTTGCCCCCGTCCGGGGAGATGGCGCTTCTAAGTTCCCGTCGCCAAACCTCGTCCACCGCTCGGAAGGTCTCCATCTGCAAAAGCTCTTCGCTCGCCGGAAGGAGCTCGCTCAGCCCGTATTCCCGCTCAACCCTGAAGGCTGACCTGCAGTAGGCATCCCGCAGAGGATCTCTCTCCCGCCACTTCCTTGCGAGGCCCGCCATCTCCTCCCTGCGGTCCCCCTCCGACGGCACGAACGTCCAGCGGGGGGCAAGCTCGGGGATGGCTTCCACCAGCTCCGAGAGCAGGATGGATGCCTCGAGCTGTCCCCTGAGCGCAGGTTCGTCATCTGGGAGGTCCGACCAGCCCGTCCAGTCCTCGATCTTCTCCAGCCATTCATCCCAGAGCCCTCGCTCCTCCAGCCTTTTCTGCCAGCCATCCCCGACGACAAACTTCAACAATGCCTCGTGGAACTCCCATCGGGATAATCCAAAGCATAGCGCCAGCAGAGCCTCTATCAGTGCCTGTTCCGTAACTTCACGGTCGCCCATCACCCTCCCCCATTGGACCACAAGGTCTCTTGCGTTCTGTGGTCGGCTTCGTAGAAGTTCCACCAACTTCTGCGTTATCCCGAGCGCACATCTCCTCTGGAGCAGTTCCAAAAGGTCCATCTCCAGTCGATCGCCCAGAAGTTCCCAATCCCGAAGCCAACTTTCGTCAGAGGGACTTTCGGGCACATAGACCAACCATCGCTTTTGGAAGTTCGGGTCTTCCGCTTCCAGAGCAAATCGCAGGGCGAGGTAACTGCCCTCAAACCGCAAAAGGATTACACCCTCAGGCAGAGCCTCGTCCAAAAGTGTCTCCAGCGTCCCGTTAGGGTCATACCAGACGACGATGCCCGCATCGCCCTGGTGGTTAAAGGCGTCGTTCAACCCAGCGCGAAGCCAATCGGTTAGTTGCATCGTCATTT
>DTXA01000488.1 GCA_012962735.1 Candidatus Latescibacterota bacterium | reverse complement strand
TTAACAGCCTCAGCAGCATCTCCCTGGCCTCGGCCTTTTTTCCCTTCCTGCCGAGCAGGACCCCGAGCCTGTACAGGGCCGGGGCTGTGCGCCGGTTCTCGGGGAGGGGGAGAAGCTGCTGCAGGGCCTCCACAGCTTCCTTGTCCCTGAACTCCTGCTCTGCCTCCTCGGCCGCCCTCCAGAGCTTTTCCGCCTCGGGGATGTAAACCTCCCCATCCGCCCTGACGCGCTCCACCCGGGCGGTATCCCAACGGGCCAAGGCCAACTGCAGGATCCGGTTGGCCCTGGGCAGGTCCCGAAGGGACACGTCCCCGTACGCCAGCGCTAAGTGGGCAGCATCCACCCCGAACTGGCCGTACGATGGGTCCACATCTACCCACATCCCCACGTAGGTCTGAGCCCACATATGTGGGACGAGCCTTCCTCCGGTCCCCAAAAGTCCTACGGCCGCCCTGGCGGGCACCCCCATAGCCCGGCACAGGGCTACGAAAAGGACGGAGTACTCAGTACAAGTCCCCCGTCCCTCTCTGAAGACCTCCAACGCTGTCAAAAACTTAGCAGGAATCTCCTCCGGCCGAACGTGGGAGTATGTCCACGCAAGGGCCCTTCTGGCCCTCTCCTCGGGGTCGTCGAGCCCATTCGAGATCCTACGGGCCATCTCCACGATCTCGGGATGGTCGACCTGAAGGAAGAGCGTGGGCGAAAGGTACCGGCCCGGATACGTCGTGTCCTCCGGGAGGGCCTGGGTAACCATTACCTCCATCCCTCCGTCGAGCGTCCGTACCTGCTGGCGGCCGTCCGATGGAATCCCGAGGATATGGGGCAGGCGCAGGACAAGCTCCCCTACCCTTCTGAAAGGCGGAAGGTCCAAGTCCAAAGGGACGAAGAGGTGAAGTTCCGGAGGACGCCATGCGAGGGCCTCTTCGGGGGAAACGGCCACCACTTCCTCCTCCAAGTCCGGGGCCCAGATCCGTAAAGTGCTCCCGGCTTCGTCCGCCCATGCGATCAGATCCTCCCCCATCCTCAGCCGGATGCATGGAACCCCATTCAATGTGTCCGGCCCTAAGACACACATGCGCTCCTCTACAGGAACCATCCGACGTACGTCCAAGGCCAACACCATGGTATCCGAAAAGCCCGTTACGGCCAAGCGCCTGACCAAAGCGAAGGACGGGACCAAGGGCCCAACCTGGAACGTATCCCTCAAAACCGCGCCTGGCCCACTGCGTTCGGTCCGCAGAAGTCCGGAGTCCGCGATCGCTCGCACGGTCAGAAATTGGTCCGCCTCTCTATACTCCCCCTTCAGCTCTTTAAGGGCATAGATGGAATCCATCTGGGCCGCAAAGGTCGTCCTCCTGAATCCGCTCTGCCAGTTCACCTCCTCCCTGAAGAACGAGACCCCCCCCGTGTCCCGTTTGGCCCAGGTATGCCTATACCCTACCTTATTCCCCTTATAGCGTACCTCGGCCCACTCCTCCCAGATGACATCCCCGAGCCCCGTGCGGACCTTCCCAAAGGCGTAAATGTACCCGTCCCCAGCCGCCGCAAGGACGCCTTCGGGGAGGCCCACAGCCCATCTGGCCAGCCCCTCCAAGGACCACCTCCTGAGAACTTCCCCGGTCCGGGGCGAGAGGACCGAGAGACCCCCAGGTCCTCCTACGTACAGGGCTCCTCTTGAGGGGGCGATTCTATACTCTCCGGGAGGGCCTACCTGCCGACTCCAGAGCAGCTTCCCTTCCGTAAGGCCCAACCCGTAGGCCCATCCGCTGGTACTGAGGAAATAGGCTTTCGTCCCTAAGGCTGCCGCCCCCCTGACCTCCCCACCTAAAAACCGCTCCCAGGCGACCCCTCCATCTCCGACCCGCAGAGCCCTTGCATATCCCCCGCAGCCCACCAAGACCAGCTCCTTGGCCGGAACGGGACCTCCGGTTATCCTGTCCAAGTCCGATATCCACGCCAGTTCGCCATCTTTGACCTCGTAGGCCCTCAGGGCTCCGTCCGAACCTGCAAAGAGCACCAACCCCTCCACCACGGCCGGGCCTGAGGTTGGGGCGGAGGGAACTCGCACCCTCCACTGCTCCCCCCCCTCCTCGTCCAAAGCATACAACAGCCCGGCTCCGGTGGCCACATAGACCCCGGAGGGGCCTTGAACCGGGGGATGCCTGACCTCCTCCCAAAGCCTTCGCACCCACAGGACCTCTCCGGAAGCCCGATCTAATCCGTACAACCTTCCCCGGAGGTCCCCTACCCAAACCATCCGCCCCAGGATCGAGGGTCCGGTCCTTATCGGTCCCTCGGCCTCGAACCTCCAGGCTGCTCCCCCATCCTTCAGCTTTATGGCCCAGACCTCTCCGCTGGTGGATGCCACGAAGGCTGTATCCCCTGAGACCGCAGGGGGCCATAGAGGTATCCCCACCCACCGGCGCCAGAGGAGGGTCCAGGCCTCCCCGGCCTGTGAGGAGTTCGCCCGGAACAGTGTCCAGATCAGAGCTAAGTAGATCACGCTTCCCTCAGAACGAAGACTGATGGAGGCTACTC
>DTXA01000487.1 GCA_012962735.1 Candidatus Latescibacterota bacterium | reverse complement strand
TAAGAGGGTGTTTGAAAAGTCCCCTACAGGCTCCTGAACCCCTACAGGGCCCCAGGCTGCCTCCGTGAGACTAGAGGCTGGAGGCTGGGGACCTTGTATCGGCCCCTACACGCCTCCAGTCTCCAGCCTCCAGTCTCCGCAGGGGGGAAGGAACCTCGACGACACGGACGAGATCCTCAACCCTCCCTTTTGAGACACCCTCTAACATAGACCGGTACGGAGGAGATGCTTATGGGACGGCGAGTGCTACGAATAGTAGGATGGATGCTCGGACTGCTGATTCTCTTCATCGGCGGATGCGCTAAGGACAAGGGGGATATAGAAGGGACGGTGAGGAACGGGGTAACCATGGATCCCCTCTCCGGCGTGACGGTGTCCATGGATCCATCGGGGGATTCGGATCAGACCGATCAAAATGGAAACTTTGGCTTCTATGACCTCCGGGTGGGATGGTACACAGTCCATTATCGTATGGAGGGCTTTCAGGACGCCGAACAGCCGGTTCAGGTCAAAAAGGATGCGGTGGTGCGAGCGGACATGGGATTGCATCCCACCGAAGGGCGAATTACAGGTACCATCATAGACAGCATTACCGAAGAGAAACTCTCTGGCGTGCACGTGTGGATTGAGGGAGGTCCGTCGGACAACAGCAGCGTCGAAGGAACCTATGTCCTCGAGGTGCAAGAGGGTAAATACCTGGTGCACTATCGGAAAGAGGGGTATCAGGACGGCGTAAGCGACCGGGAGATCACGGTGGAAGGGGGCAAGGAGACACAGGCGGACTACCAGCTTCGTCCGTTAAAAGGAATCGTATATGGACGGATCACGGATGCGCAAACCGGAACGGGGGTTGCTGGGGTCTCCATAACGGCTACCCCGGGGATAGGCTCCCTTACGTCCGATGCGGATGGCACCTACCGGACGGACCCTATCCCCATTGGTTCGTATATGGTAAGCTTCAAAGCAACGGACTACAAGGAGGCCTCCAAGAATGTCCGTCTACAGCCAGGGGATCGCATACGGGTGGATGTTCAGCTCGAACCGTCGCCCTCCCCCAAGGTGACGATCACGCGGGGACCGGAGGATGGTGCCACGCTTTCGACGTCGGAGGTGACCTTTGGATGGGAGGGG
>DTXA01000486.1 GCA_012962735.1 Candidatus Latescibacterota bacterium | reverse complement strand
TTTGTCCTTTCCACACGGAGCGCACCCCCTCCCTCAGCGTGAACCCGGAGCTCGGGATATTCCACTGCTTCGGCTGTGGAGTGGGTGGGGATGTTTTCGGCTTCCTGATGAAGATCGAAGGGATATCCTTCTACGAGGCGTTGCGGAGGCTGGCGGATCGGTACGGGATCCCCCTGCCTAAGGCGCCCCAGGAGGAGGGGACCGAAGCCCTCTACCAGGCCAACGCCTTTGCGGAGGAGTTCTACAGGAAGCTTCTATGGGAGAACCCCGCTGGGGACCGGGCACGAAAGTACCTCGAGGAGAGAGGGATCGGAAGGGGGGTGGCGGAGAGGTTCGGGCTGGGGTACGCCCCTCCGGGATGGGAGGGGCTCGTCCGGGCCGCCTCCTCCCGCGGCATTCGACCGGAGGTCTTAGAGAGGGCCGGGCTCGCCTTGCGGCGGCGCTCCGGAGGGTATTACGACAGGTTCCGGGACAGGCTCACGTTTCCCATCCACAACCCAGCTGGCCGACCCGTGGCTTTCGGGGCCAGGGTGCTCGGGGAGGGGGAGCCTAAGTATCTAAATTCCCCCGAGACCCCCATATATCATAAGGGGAGGGTGCTTTACGGCATAGCCCAGGCCAGGGAGGCCGTACGCCGTGAGGGGGAAGTAGTGGTGGTAGAGGGGTACATGGACCTGCTGAGGCTTTTCTCGGCCAGGATAGAAAACGCGGTGGCAGTCGCCGGGACGGCCTTCACCCCCCACCAGGCACAGCTTTTGAGGAGGTACGCTGAACGGGTGGTTTTGTGCTTCGACGCGGACCGGGCCGGGTCGGAGGCGGCTCTGCGGGGTGGGGGAGTGTTGTTGGAGGCCGGGCTGGAGGTGCGGATCGTGGAGCTACCGCCGGGCCACGATCCCGACAGCTTCGTACGGGATGAGGGGAGGGAGGAGTTCCTGAGGAGGGTCTGTGAGGCCAGGCCTATGGTGGAGCACCTGTTGGAAAGGGCGCGGAAGGCCGAGGATCTTTCCTCAGTGGAGGGCAGGCGCCGGGCGGCTAAAACCCTGGCTGGGCTGCTGGCCCGAATAGGGGACGAGCTTGGGAGGGACCTCTGGATCGGGAGGGCCTCCGAGGCCTTGGGGGTGAGGGAGGAGGTGTTGAGGGTCGTAGTGGCTGAGGGGAGGAGGGAGATGCGAAGGCCGGTTGAACCAGGTCCTATTAGGGCCTCCCTCCGGGAGGTGGGCTCCCCGGCCCAGCGGGACCTGTTGAAGATTCTTTTCTCCCTCCCTGAGCTGGCCTCGAGGATCGTGGAGGAGGTGGAGTTGGAGCGGTTCGAGGGGGCACTCAGGCCTGTGGCCGAGGTGGCGTACGATGCCGTGCGGGAGGGGAGGAACCCTACAGTCTCGGACGTGTTGGCTAAGACCGGGAACGAGGGATTGGCCGAGGAACTGACGGCATTGCTCCAGGAGGGGTTCGACCGGGAACAAACCCACAAGATATTGGCGGACGCCATAGCCTCGGTGCGTAGGGAGGGAGTGCGAAAGGAGATAGAGCGCACTGCCAGGGAGCTGAAGGAGGCCGAGAGGTCCGGGGACCGGGAGAGGGTGGACGCCTTATACAGCCACCTGATGTATCTCAAGCGTGAGGAGGCCCGTCTCATAAGGGCCCGTCGTCCTTTTGGATAAGGGGGAGAATGCGGACGGAGAAAGGTCCCGAGCTCTGGGAGAAGGCCAAGGGGGTTGAGGTCTGGGATCTGGACGGGAATAAATTCGTGGATATGTCCATTATGGGAGTAGGGTCGTGTGTTCTGGGCTATGCAGACGAGGAGGTGAACAGGGCTGTGTTGAAGGCCGTGGAGGTCGGGAATATGTGTACCCTGAACTGCCCTGAAGAGGTGGAGCTGGCCGAGCTTCTCTTGGAGCTCCACCCCTGGGCGGGGATGGTGAGGTACGCCCGCACAGGCGGGGAGGCCATGGCGGTGGCGGTGCGCATCGCCCGGGCGGCAAGCGGGAGGGAGGCCGCAGCCTTCTGTGGGTACCACGGCTGGCACGACTGGTATCTTTCCGCCAATTTGGCCGATAATAAGAACTTAGATGGCCACCTCTTGCCCGGCCTTATGCCCTTAGGGGTCCCCAGGGGGCTTATGGGCATGGCCTTTCCATTTGCATACAACCGTATAGATGAGCTGAAGAGGATCGCTGCCGAGCACGAGCTCGGCGCCATCATCTTAGAGCCTATCCGCCACCATGAGCCGGAGGGAGAGTTTCTGGAGGGGGTGCGGGAGATAGCCGACCGTGCAGGGGCGGTGTTGATTGTGGACGAAATTACAACCGGGTTCCGGACTGCTGTTGGCGGAGCGCATATGCTCTACGGGATGGAGCCGGATATCGTGGTGTACGCCAAAGCCATGAGCAACGGCTTTCCGATGGCGGCCGTTGTGGGGCGGAGGGAGGTCATGGACGTGGCTCAGGAGAGCTTCATAAGCAGCACTTATTGGACAGAGAGGATAGGCCCTGCTGCGGCCTTAGCCACGATCCGAAAGATCCGACGGGATGATGTGCCGGCATGCCTGTCCCGCATCGGACGGCAGATCTTAGGGGGCTGGAAGACACTGGCCCGCAAGCACAGGCTGAAAGTCCGGCTCTTCGGGGCCGTCCCCTCTCTGCCCGCGTTCAAGCTTGACTACGGTGAGGATAGCCAGGCCCTCCACACCCTATTCACCCAGGAGATGTTGGAGAGGGGGTTTTTAGCCTCCAAGAGCGTGTACGTTTCATACAGCCACCAGGAGGCGCACGTTCGGGAGTATCTCGAGGTCGTGGACGAGGTATTCGAGCTTTTGAGGGAGGCCGTCCAAACGGGAACGGTCCGGCAGAGACTCAAGGGGCCTGTGGCCCATACCGGTTTCAGGAGGTTGACGTAGAAGTGGTACGCCTCGCTTTTTTGGGCATGAACGAGGGGAACGGGCATGCGTTCTCCTGGAGCGCCATAGTAAACGGCGGGTACGACCAGGAGAAGATGAAGGAGTGCGGATACCCCATCATCCAGATGCCTTAGGGATACCGGGGGCCTACGTCACCCATATCTGGACCCAGGACCCCGGAGATGCTAAGAGGGTGGCCGAGACGACTTTCATCCCCCACGTGCTCTCAGGGCCTGAGGAGGCCGGCGGGAAGGTGGACGCTGTAGTGATAACTACCGATATCGGGAGCACACACCTGGAGCTCGCCCGTCCTTTTTTGGAACGGGACATCCCCATCTTCGTAGATAAGCCCTTGACGGACAATGAGGACGACCTTAGGGCCTTCATCCGATATTTCCGGGAGGGCAAACCCCTGCTTTCATCCTCCAGCATCCGGTACGCCAAAGAGATAGAAGAGCTGAACCGGGAAAGGTTGGGCTGGGTCCTCTTCGTATCCGCCATGATGACCAAGTCGTGGGAACGGTATGGGGTCCACGCCTTAGAGGGGCTCTACATGATCATGGGCGGTGGGATAGAAAGCGTGCAGAACCTAGGGACCGAGGATGTCAACGTGGTGCACATACGATATAAAGATGGCAGGCAGGCTGTGGTCAACGTGGTCTACCCCTATCCTCCAGACGAGACCGTGGAACTCGCCCGGGCGGTGATAGCCGGAATACTTTCCAGGCAGCGGGGAGGAGAGAGGATGTACATCGGGGAGATCGCGCCATAGAGTACTTTCCCGTCAGGCTGTGGCAGGTCCGATAGACGACCATCGATGGGGGCGAAGATATGGTATCCAGAAAAGAGGCCTTCTTCGGGCTTCACTTCGACCTCCACCCGAACGAGAACGACACCTCGTTGGGCGAGGACATATCTGAGGAGATGATAGATCGCCTGCTTGAAAGGGTGAAGCCCGATTACGTCCAGTACGACTGCAAGGGACATTCCGGGTACACGGGATATCCGACCGAGGTGGGATGGGCGTCCCCCGGGATAAAGAAGGACTCCCTGGCGATATGGCGCAAGGTCACGAAAAGGCACGGCGTCAAGCTCTTCATACACTATTCCGGGGTTTGGGATAGGGTGGCGGTGGAACGTCACCAGGAGTGGGCCAGATACACGCCTGAGGGGAAGCCGGACCCGGACGGGATGACCAGCACCTTTGGGCCGTACGTAGACGAGTTGCTGATCCCCCAGCTCAAGGAGGTTTTCGGCAAGTACGATTTGGATGGGGCGTGGATAGACGGCGACTGCTGGGCCGTGCGTCCCGATTACAGCCCTGCGGCTATCCAGGCATGGAAAGAGGCGACGGGGGCCGAAGACGCCCCCCGTTCTCCCCGGGACCCCCGCTGGAAGGAGTGGCTTGAGTTCAACCGTCGGCAGTTCGAGTGCTATCTTTGTAAGTACCTGAATGAGCTTCACAGGTTCAACCCTAAGCTGGAGATGACGAGCAACTGGATGTACTCCTCACTCGCCCCACGGCCCGTAAAAGCTCCCCTGGACTTCATATCGGGGGACTACAGCCCTACGGACTCGGTCAACACGGCCAGGTTCGAGGCGAGATACATGGCAAATGTAAGGCTTCCCTGGGATCTCATGGCTTGGGGGTTTAACCACCCGGAAGGGCAACCTCCGAGCCACAAGACCGCAGAGCAACTAAAGCAAGAGGCTTCCGTGGTCCTCTCCCAGGGGGGAGGGTTCCAGGTCTACTATCAGCCGACCAGATCTGGATGGATAGACCCGTGGCTTGTGGACATAATGGCCGAGGTGGCCGAATTCTGCCGGAAGCGGCAGGAGTTTTCACACAGGACCGAAAGCGTCCCCCAGGTAGCGCTGCTTCTTTCGGCCGTTTCCTTCTACGACAGGACCAACGCCCTCTTCTCCGCCTCGGAGGGCCTGTACAACCCCATCAAGGGAGTCCTTCACGCGCTCCTCGAGTTGGGATATTCGGTGGACGTGTTGGTGGAGCACCAGATCGAAAACAAGCTCAACCGATACCCCGTGGTCGTCCTGCCGGAGACTCACAAGCTCAACCCCGGCTTTAGGGAGGCTCTCGTGGAGTATGTAAAACGTGGAGGAGCCCTCTTGGCCATAGGTGCCGAGGCGGCCAGATTGTTCGAAGGGGAGCTGGGCGTGGAATTCGATGGAGAGCCCGTCGACGTGAACGCCTACATCCTATCTGGGGACCTTATGGGAGCGCTGGGCGGCCCCTGGCAGAGGGTGTTTCCCGTGACCGCGAGGGCCATCGGACGGAGGTTTCCTACCTACGATCCCCGAAAGGAGGGCGAGGTGGCCGCCACGGTGACCGAGCTTGGAATGGGCAGGATAGCCGCGATATATGGCACCCTCGGGACCGTATATTTCAGATGCCACACGTCTCATATCAGGGAGTTTCTCAGGAGTGTGATGAGAGAGGTCTTCCCAAATCCCATCGTGGAGCTCGAGGGCCCGCCCTGCGTAGATGTCTCCCTGAGGCAGAAGGACCATAAGCTCTTGATCCACTTGATGAATACGGCGGGTATGCAGACTGCATCGCAATACACTATCGTGAATTTTATCCCTCCTGTAGGGCCGCTGACGCTCAAGGTCCGACTGGACGGGAAGCCATCCTCGGTATACCTCATCCCGGACAATGTCCGGATCTCAAGCGAATGGAAGGGGGGAAAGCTTAAAATCACATTGCCTTCTTTACACATACACGGCGTGTTGGTGATAGAGCCTTAAAGATGCGAGCGTTCACCACATACATATTCGGGCTTCTGTTTTTGAACTGTGCCTACTATTCCTTCTCCGGAGGAGGGCTCCCGGCGCACATCCGTACTGTCTCTGTTCCGTCTTTGGAGCCTGGGGAGGCCCAGGTCGTGGTACCGGGACTGGAGGAGGAGCTGACCGAGGCGATGGTGGACGCTTTGATCTCCGAGACCCCCTTGCAGGTGGTCGGAGGTGGGGCGGACGCCCTGCTGGAGGGGAGGGTGGTCTCGGTGCGCGAGGACCCCTTTACGTATACTTCGGACGAGCGGGCCCAGCAGTGGAGACTCAGGGTGGTGGTGCACGTAAGGTTTGAAGACCTGATTAAGCGTAAGGTGCTTTGGGAGGATGAGATCGGGGTATGGGGGGTGTACGGCGAAGGGGAGGGGAGGGAGGAGGCCTTGGATGATGCCAAGAAGATGCTGGCGGAGGAGGTCGTAAGACGCATCTTAGGGGGATGGTGAATGAAGCCGAGGATCGTGATCGTAGGGGCTGGCAGGGCCGGGGGGGCCTTAGCGCTCGCGCTCAGAGAAGTCGGATATGAGATAGCAGCCGTCGTGAGCAGAAGCCCTTCCTCGGCAAGAAGGTTGGCGGAATGGGTGGAGTCGGACAGGTGGTCCGACCGGCCTGAGGAGTTGGCTCCTTCGGGGGATGTCGTGATACTCTCGGTCCCGGACGGAGCGATCTCCCAGGTCTGTGCCCGGATAGCGGAACGAGGTGGATTCCGTAAGGGGCAGGTGGTGGCCCACCTAAGTGGCGCGTTGCCCGCGGGGGTCCTGTCGCCTGCCGGGGAAGCAGGGGCTTACGTCCTGTCCATGCACCCGATACAGACCTTGGCGGAACCTAAGATCGGTGCCGAACGGCTGAGGGGAGCCTATTTTTCCTTGGAAGGGGACCCGGAGGCCTTAGCAGTCGGGAGGCGGATGGTGGAGGACATCGGAGGCCGGGTTTTGGAGCTTCCGGAGGGAGCCAAGGTTCTGTACCATACAGCCTTGTGTATCGCCTCGAACTATTTGGTCGCCCTTGCGGACGCCGCGATGGGGGTCTTGAGGGCCGTCGGAGTGGAACCCCAGGAGGGGCTCCAAGCCATCCTACCCCTACTGCAGGGCACCTTAAAGAACCTCGGGGAGGTCGGCCTTCCGAAGGCACTTACCGGCCCCATCGTGCGAGGGGACGTGGACACCGTGAGGGCGCACCTTGTGGCCTTATCGGAACGGGCTTCCGAGTTCTCGGAGCTGTACAGGACGTTGGGCAGGTATACAGTAGAGGTGGCGAGGAGGGCGGGTTTGGAGGAGGGGTCCGTCGAGGAGCTTTCGGCCCTTTTGGCCCCATCAGGAGGTTAAGCTGAGGAGGTCTTATGCCCGAGGATAGGTACGAGCCTTATATCCTCTACGAGAAGGTCGTGCCCGAGTTCACGACCACAGCGATAGTTTTGGGCGTGCTTCTGGGCATAGTCTTTGGCGCTGCCAACGCATACTTGGGGTTGAAGGTTGGGATGACCGTGAGCGCATCCATTCCGGTGGCCGTCATCTCCATGGGGATGCTGCGGGGCATCTTCAAAAGGGGTACGGTATTGGAGAACAACATGGTACAGACCATAGGGTCGGCAGGGGAATCCTTGGCGGCCGGGGTGATCTTCACCGTGCCCGCCCTGATCCTATGGGGGATGGAACCTAAGATAGCCGAGATATTCACGATCTCGTTGATAGGGGGCTGCATCGGGGTGCTCTTCATGATCCCTCTGAGGAGGTTCCTGATAGTCCGGGAGCACAAGAATCTACCCTATCCCGAGGGGACCGCCTGCGCGAAGGTTTTGATAGCCGGGGATACCGGGGGAGTGGGGGCGAGGAAAGTCTTCGCCGGGCTGGGGGTCGGGGCGATCTATAAGTTCCTCATGGGGGGTTTCGGCCTTTGGGAGGAGCATCCCGCATGGAACATCGTCAAAAGGTTGAACATGAAGATAGGGATGGACGCTATGCCCGCCCTGCTCGGGGTGGGGTATATCGTGGGGCCGAGGATAGCGTCCTACATCTTCGCGGGAGGTGCCCTGGGATGGCTCGTCTTCATCCCGGCCATCACCTTGATCGGCAGATGGTTGGACCATCCCATCTTTCCTGCCTCTGTCCCCATATCCCAGATGGACGCCCATCAGATATGGCACCACTACATAAGATACATCGGGGCCGGGGCCGTATGCTTGGGCGGAGTTGCGAGCCTCATCAGGTCGGCCTCGACGATCTGGGAGTCCTTCCGATCGGGATTTCTAGAGATGCGGCACGGCTTCAAAGGAACGGAGGTACAGAGGATCCAGAAGGATATACCCATGTTATTCGTCCTGGCGGGTGGCCTCTTCTGTGCCAGCCTGTTGGCCGTCCTGCCCCAGATCCCGGTTGGGGCCGTAGGGGCGGCTTTGGTGGTGCTTTTCGGCTTTTTCTTCGTGACAGTCTCGTCCAGGATAGTCGGGCTCGTAGGTAGCTCCTCCAACCCCGCCTCGGGGATGACCATAGCTACGCTTTTGGCCACGAGCCTGATCCTATCGGCCGTGGGGTGGAAGGGAGAGGTAGGTATGGTGGCGGCCTTGAGCGTAGGGGCGGTGGTCTGCGTAGCCATCTGCATAGCAGGGGACATCTCCCAGGACCTGAAGACGGGGTTTTTGGTCGGGGCGACGCCGATGAAGCAACAGGTGGGACAGCTATTGGGGGTGGTAACTTCCGCCCTTTTCGTGGGCTGGACCCTTCTCATCCTCCACAAGGGGTACGGCATAGGCTCGGCCGAGCTTCCAGCCCCCCAGGCCACACTTATGTCCATGGTGGTCAAGGGAGTGATGACGGGTTCCCTGCCCTGGGCATTCGTGTTGGTGGGTATGGCCACAGCGCTCGTGGTGGAGCTTATGGGGGTGCGTTCCCTCCCCTTCGCTGTGGGGCTTTACCTCCCGATAGAACTTTCCACTCCGGTGGTCATCGGGGGCGTACTGAGGGGCACATCGGAGAAAAGACACGAGGAACGGGAGGCGGGCGTGCTCTACAGTTCGGGGTTGATCGCCGGCGATGCCCTGATCGGCATTTTGCTCGCCGTCTTAGCATGGCAGGGGATAGACCTCAAGTTCGCGCAAGGCTGGATGGGACCCTTCTCTAAGTGGGGGACTCTTATCATCTTCGGGCTGTTGGCAGCTACCCTCTGGCGTGTTACCGAGCCGAAAGCCCGACGCTACCCATAGCATAGGAGCGATCCATTGACAACTAAGGTGGGTTACCGTATTTTTAACAGGGCAGAACCTGAAGTTCATCCGTGCCGAAGGTGAGGATGACAAAGATCTTCCCAAGACGTATCAGGCTTTTTGTACCCCTTTTATTTGTTGTAGTCCTTTTGCTCACCTTCTATTGGAGCTTGCGAGCTCCCACCTTTATCGCCCATGAGGCGAGCATCCTCCGCCTGTCGCTGTTGGCGTGGTGGAGGAACCTCCCCCTTATCTTCTCCCGCCATTTTTTGATATTTTCCGAAGGGCAGTTCCGTCCCCTTAGTTATGGACTGTTGGCCGTAGTCCGAACGTTCGTCGGGGCCCAGGATGTGCTTTTCTGGCACATCTGGATGCTGACCTTCCACTGGCTCAACGCGATCCTCGTATTCCTATTGGTCAGGCACTTCTCCGGCCGTCCCACAAGCGCTGTGTTCGCGGGTGTCGTATTTTGCCTTCATCCTCTGAGTTCGGTCGTTGTGAATAACATCGATTATTTCCATTATGTGCTTGGTCTGAGCTTCTATTTGGGAGCATCTTTGTGCTATCTATCGTTCGTCGGTACACGAAGAAAAGGGCTGTATGTCACTGCTGTTGTCCTATTCGTCGCAGGAGCGTTCACCTCCAAAGTGGTGTTCACGCTTCCCCTCATACTGGGGGCGTATGAGTTACTTTACCGGAGATCTGGGTCGCGCACCTCACTGATGCACATACTGCCGTTCGTCGGGATTTCGTTGCTTATCTCGCCCCTGTGGTGGTTCTATAAGCCCCATCCATTATATTACAAATACATAGAATTCCCGCCTAAGGCGGGATGGTACAGTTTCTTCTCCGTGGTAGGGGCTACTGGACTGTATGCTAAAGGCCTGCTTTTTGGATTGGACATACCTATAGTGCTGCACGAGGCTATCGGCCGTATCTTCAAGTTTACACATCCGAGGTTTCTCCTGTGGGGGGCGGTTGACATAGGTGCCCTGCTCGCAGCGGGGTGGCTCCTGAGGAGGAAGATATGGGCTGGATTGGGAGTTCTGCTTGTGTTCTGTTCCATGGTTCCTTTCGCTTCCACGGCATGGAACGGGGTGGAGGAATACATCTCATGGACTTATTTGTACTTTCCGCTGGTCGGCCTGGCTATCTCGGCAGGTGGGGTGGTGGATCTCCTGTTGGCCTCTCTCCGGCGATACCTTCGGGCTGCGGCGTCGGCGGCATTTTGTCTAATTGCGCTGTATTACGGGGTTCAACAGATTAAGATCAACATTGCCTTTCGCTCGGCCGTAAGTTACTGGAGGAGGGTCCTGCGGCTCAACCCAAAAAGCCATATCGCATCTTCGGAGTTGGGCAAGGCCTACCTGAGGCGGGGAGATGAAAAGCGGGCACTCGCCTTGCTGTTCTCTCCTGTGACGAAGCAGCTTCAGGCGTCCTCCCTGACGATGAGCCGGTACTATTGTGCCCGAGGTGACTACTTAGCTGCGGCCATCCACCTCAGGATGACCGGCCAGGAAGAGGCTGGTTTACAATTTCAAAGCTCCGAGATGGCGGCCGCGGAGATGTTCTACTCTGCAGGTGCTTTGGACTATGCGGAAGCCGCCTTGGGGAGGGTATTGATGGCAAATCCCTACAACCTTACGGCCGTGGAGCGGCTGGTCGAGATCTGGCTGCTTAAAGGATACGTGGCAGCCGCTGGCAGGTTGATCGAGCGAGCATCGAAGCTTGCACCGTCCGATCCCGAAGTGGCCCAGATGTGGAGGGCGTTGGAGGCATACGAATCGCTCGCTATTTCGGGTGCCCCGTATGTGGTGCATCCGCCAAAGCCGAGTTGGTTGAGATACGCCGTACAGGGAAAAAGGGCCCCCAGCTTGATAAAGGATATCGTCCGTTTAAGCGAGCGCCATCGCGACGACCCGGTGATCCAGATGGAGGCAGGTATCTGTCTGGTGATTGACGGTCGGCCCGACAGGGCATTGCCCAAGCTCGACTTCGCCACTAAGTCGCTTCCCCTTTTCGCCCACGCTTTGGCTGTGAAATGCTGGGCAGCGGCGAAGGCTGGTGCTTACTCGCAGGCCGAGGAAGCGGGCAGACGTGCGCTGGAATTGGACCCCCAGAATCCGACGGTGCACAGGGTCCTCGGTCATCTTTTCGCCACCTTAGCCGGCGACCCACAGAATCAGAATTACCGGGAAAGGATGGACAAGGCGATCGGACACTACCGGTACGCCCTCCAGCTCGAGCCCGACCACGCTGCCACCCACAACGACCTCGGCAATGTGCTCAGACGTATGGGCAGGCTCAAGGAGGCTGTCGCATGCTATCGCCGGGCCCTGCGCATCCGGCCGGATTTCGCGCAAGCCCATAACAATTTGGGCATAGCCCTCGCCCAGCAAGGGGACATAGACGAGGCCATCGAGCACTACCGTCGGGCCTTGGACATAGATCCGGACTTCGCCGAAGCGCACAATAACCTCGGCGCCACCCTCGGCCAGCTGGGCAAGTTCGACGAAGCCATCGTCCATTTCCGCCGGGCCTTGGACATAGATCCGGACTTCGCCGAAGCGCTCCGCAACCTGGTTATGGCGCTGATGGGGCAGAGGCGGTTCGACGAAGCCATAGACGTCCTGCGGAAGAGGTTGGCCGAAGCACCGGACGATCTCCGCTCTTCCCTCGATTTGGCCTGGCTGTTGGCCAACTGCCCGGATCCGAATTTGCGCGACTATGCGAAAGCAGTAGAATTGGCCGAAGGTGTCTGCCGGGCGACAGGGTACAGGGACCCCCGGTCCCTAGCCATCCTCACAGAGGTTTACGCCAAGTCCGGTCGTTTCGACCAGGCCGTCCAAACGGCTCAACGGGCCCTCGAGCTTGCTGTCCGGTCGGGCCAGGCCAAGTTGAGGAAGCGGATCGAGGCGATGCTTGAGCTTTACAAGGCACATCGGTCGACTCACAAATAGAGAAGGGCTTAGATATGAGACACTCCACACGCTTGAGGGGCTTCATCGCAGGAGGCGTCCTTACAGTAGGGGTCATCTCCCTCGTCGTAGGGATGTACGTCCACAGGCTCAAAGAGAGGAGGCTTTGGGCCCTGTTCGTCGGTCCATA
Organism: Candidatus Latescibacterota bacterium; assembly: GCA_012962735.1. Taxonomy (GTDB): domain Bacteria; phylum Latescibacterota; class 4484-107; order B68-G9; family B68-G9; genus B68-G9. The sequence goes on along the minus strand of DTXA01000486.1, from coordinate 47 downwards.
CGAGGTGGTCGAGGAACGGGAGCAGAGGTTTTGGCCTCGTTGTGTAT
>DTXA01000485.1 GCA_012962735.1 Candidatus Latescibacterota bacterium | reverse complement strand
GTTGGGCCATTTGGCCTGCAGGGACGTTGCCCTCTGCGATTATGATCCCCGCGTCGAGGTCCTCCAAGGTGTACAGGATACCCCAGTCGGTATCGTTCTCAACAAATATAAGCCCATCCTCGGGGATATATCCTCCCCTCTTCTCCCCACAGGCTAAGATCAAGACAGCACCTAAGGCGAAGATGAACGTACAACGCATATCCATCCCCCCCTTAGACCGGCCGTACGTAAGCTGGGAACAGAACGGGATCCGGGAAAATTTTCCTTGACGACGCCGAAGTAAAGTATTATATTAGAGGTGACCTTGCCCCCGTAGCTCAGGAGGATAGAGCACAGGATTCCTAATCCTGGGGCCGCAGGTTCGAATCCTGCCGGGGGCATTATCTTTTATTCCCCTTCACCTCCATCCCGAAACGCCCCCTTCGATACAGTAGGAAAAGGAGGGATATTCCAGCAGCGAACGTAGCTCCCCAAAGTAGCTCCTCCCCCAGGTATGCCTGATAGGCCAAAGCCAGAGCTAAAGGCCCCTGGGGAAGCCTCCTGAGCCATAGCTTCGGATGGATGCGCAGGGGGAACGACAGGTCCGCCAGGACCCCCCCTCCGAGCCTTCCGGCACAGATACCCGCTCCTATGAGTCCACCTAACGTCAAGGCCTTCGCAGAGGACTCGTGTACGAGCAGAACCCCAAGGACGAGAAGGGCGAAGCCTTCTGTCCATGACCTGAACGTCTGGAGCCATCTTAGAAGTTCGTATCGTCTCAGCGTCGTGTTGACCCACCAAAGTCCAGCCCCTCCTCCGACCAGAAGGGGATCGGCCTCGAGCCTGTAACATAGGAAAGCACCTACCAATGTTCCACTTATACCCACAAAACGCAGAAGGACCTCCGAGGCCCCCCTCCCTTCCGCCGCTAACACGACCCGGACCGACCTTGTCCCCCTCTCGGGCGCATAAGCTCCGACTAAGGGGAGACTTATACGATAGGCCAGTTCCAAGGATATCCCAAGTCCTACGCCGAGGGCAACCGATACGGCCGTATTCCCGGAAAGGGTCCAGAGGGCCATCCAAGCTACGAGGTTTCCTGCGTAACCCCAAAGCCCCCCCCCTCTTCCCGGGGTTATATGGGGAACGTAGGCCGAAGCCCCGATCATCCCCAAAGCAAGCCAGGCCCTTCGCGTCCCCTCCCATCCCATCAGCAGGCCCAGTCCTCCCCCTAGGAACGCTCCGCCAACTCCCATAGCCAAGGCCTGGGCCAAATCCCAGAGCATCCTTTTAGGATGCCAAAGGAGCGTCCTTACCTCCCCTCCTGCCCCGAGGATCAGGCCCAATCCCAAGGCCGGGAAGAACCAAAGTTTTTGGAACGTTCCCTCCCCGATCGGAAGAAGGCCGAGCGCCACCCCGAGCGGGAACCCTACCAGGCTCCACCGCATAGAGTTTCCTCAGAAGGGTAAATCCTCCTCCTCCTCGATCGGGGGCGGTTCCTCGGGGACGGAGGGCTTTGTGTCCAACATCCTCATATCCCTGGCCACTATCTCGGTGGTGTACCTCTGGACGCCGTTCTGGTCCTCCCACACCCGGGTCTGGATCCTGCCCTCTATGTAGACCTTGCTACCCTTGCGCAGGTACTCCCCGCATATCTCGGCGAGCCTGTCCCAGGTCACTATCCTGTGCCACTCTGTCCTCTCCTGCCGCTCGCCGTTGGCGTCCGTCCAGACGTCCGTGGTGGCTATCCTGAAGGTCGCCACCGGCCTTCCGCTCGGGGTGTACCTGAGCTCAGGGTCGGCCCCGAGGTTGCCCACCAAGATGACCTTGTTCACCCCCCGTGCCATGCGCACCTCCTTGCATCATCCTTATAACGGTCTGGGTCACCATCTCCACGAGCCTTCCCTCGTCCACGGGTCCCTTTCCGAGGTCGCAGGCCTGACACGTCGAGCAGATGTCGTTCCTGCGTTCGCATACCCCCGCGCTTCCGAAGACTGTTATGCGGTCTTCAACCTCCTCCCTTATCGCCTCCTTGGCCTCGAGTATGAGGTCGTGCAGGCCGACCACCCTGGAGTCCTGCTGGAGCACCTCCTTTACCCTTTGGAGGGCCTTCCTGCTCATCTCGGTGAAGTAGTTTATCTTGGAGATTCCAAGCCCTATCGCCTTCCTGAAGTCCTCGTCCGGGATCCCGGAGCCTCCGTGGAGCACCAGGGGTATCCCAGTCCTGTCCCTTATCTCCTTCAGCCTTTCGAGGTCGAGCTTGGGCTCTCCCCTGTAGAACCCATGTACGTTTCCTATGGCCACCGCAAGTGCGTCCACCCCCGTCCTCCTCACGAACTCCTCCGCCTGTTCCGGGTCGGTAAAGAACTCCTCCCTCGCCACTCCCCCTTCCGCTCCCTCGGAACTTCCCACCCTCCCGAGCTCCGCCTCCACGCTGACCCCAACAGAATGTGCTATCTGCACCACGAGCCTCGTCTGCTCCACATTCTCCTCAAAAGGCAACTTGGAACCGTCGAACATCACGGCCGTGAACCCGCACCTTATGGCCCTCACTATCGTCCCCACGCTCTCCCCGTGGTCCAGCGAGAGCACCACAGGGACCGTTGCCCTGTTTGCCATGTGCTGGATGGCCGGGGTTATCTCCTCTATGTCGACGTACTTGAAGTGCACCTCGGCTATCTGGACCACTACGGGCGAGCGCTGGCGCTCGGCTGCTTCAAGGATCCCGTTGAGGAACTCAAGGTTTATGACGTTGAAGGCGCCTACAGCGTACCCGTGCCTGTAGGCGTGTCCGAGGACATCTTCGAGGTTGACGAGCATACCTTTCCCCTTAAGGCCGTAACATAAAAATAGCTAATCTCACCTGAATATGCAAGTGCAGTTCGGCCCCGAAGGACGGGTACGGCCCTCACCTCCCGGCGAACTTCCTTACGAGCTCGGCCGTCTCCTTGAACCTCTCCCTCAAGGCTGGATAGAGCGAGCGGAAGACCTCGTAGAACTCGTCGTACAGCTTAGTCCTCTCCGGGTCCGGCTCTGCAGCCGTGGCTATGTGCACAAGTTCGTCCGCGGCCTCCGCGAGGTCCGAGAACAGCCCTGCCCCGACCCCAGCTATGAGCGCGGCCCCGAAGGCAGGTCCCTCGGTATTCGTGGAGGTGTGCACTGGTGCTCCGTATATGTCGGCCTGGAGCTGCCTCCAGAACGGGCTCTTGGCACCGCCTCCAGTGGCCCTTATCTCCTCCACCCTTATCCCGAGCTCCCTTATTATCTCCAGGGAGTCCCTCATGGCGAAGGTTATGCCTTCGAGGACCGCCCTTACCATATGGGCCCTTCCGTGCCTTGCGGAGAGTCCGAAGAGCACACCCCTCGCATCGGCGTCCCTGTGGGGGGTCCGCTCCCCCGTGATGTAAGGAAGGAATATGAGCCCTTCGCTTCCGGGCTCGGCCCTCTCGGCCTCCTTGGTCAGGAGGTCGTACGCGTCCACCCCCGTAAGCTCCTCGGCCATCACCTCAAGCTGCCCCACCACGTCCCTGAACCACCTGAGGGAACCTCCGGCCGAGAGCACCACGCCCATAACGTACCACATGCCGGGCACGCTGTGGCAGAAGGTATGTGCCCTCATCCCGGGGTCCACCTGCACGGTCTCCGAGGGGGCGACTACGGTCCCGGACGTCCCTACGCTCGAAAGCACCCTCCCCTCCCTCACGACCCCGGCACCGGTCGCCCCACAGGCGTTGTCCGCCCCTCCGCCCACGACCGGGGTCCCCGGCGCGAGGCCGGTGAGTTCGCCCACCTCCTTCGTGACCCTCCCGCAGACGTCCACGGATTCGTACAGGGGAGGGAAGATATCCTTGGGAAGCTCCAGTGCCTCAAGCATCTCCTCGGACCACCGGCGGTTCCTGACATCTAAAAGTATTGTCCCTGCGGCGTCCGAATATTCTGTGGCCTTCTCCCCCGTGAGCCGGAAGCGGATGTAGTCCTTAGCCAAGAACAAGGTGCGGACCTTCCTGTAGTTCTCTGGCTCGTTCTCTCTGAGCCATATAACCTTAGGTGCGGTGAAGCCCTCGAGGGCGGGGTTCGCGACCCACCTCCTCAGGTTCTCCTCCCCCACCCTCTCGGTTATCCACCTGCACTGTGGGGTGGTCCTTCCGTCGTTCCAGAGTATGGCGGGTCGAATCACCCTGTCCCCATCGTCCAGGAAGACCGAGCTGTGCATCTGGCCCGACAGGCCCACCCCTGCTATCGCCTCGGACTTCACCCCCGAGTCCCTCAGCACCTTCCTGATCGACTCCACAGTTCCCCTCCACCAGTCCTCGGGGTCCTGCTCCGTCCATCCTGGCCTCGGGGTATGTAAGGGGTGAGGGACGGTGCACGATGCCACCGTCCGCCCCCTTTCGTCCACAAGCAGGGTCTTGACGCCCGTAGTGCCTATGTCTATGCCGAAGAGAGACTGGCTAAGTTCGGTGGTAGGTAGATCCTCTGCGCACGATAGGGAGGTCGTATGGCGTATCTCTTGGGCATAGACATAGGCACTACGGGCGTCAAGACCATGCTTGTGGACGAAAGGGG
>DTXA01000484.1 GCA_012962735.1 Candidatus Latescibacterota bacterium | reverse complement strand
GGTTCTGCGGAACGTCCGGCCCAGGGCAGTCCTGTTGACCGAGGGGGAACTTTGGCCCGGGATCATCCTGGAGGCCCGCAGGACCGGCACCCCCGTGGCACTGATCAACGGCCACATCTCCGAAGGAGCCTTCCGCTGGTACGGCCGGTTCGGCTCGGTAATGCGGAGGGGGATAGGCAGCCTCGACCTTCTGTGCGTGCAATCCCATGGGGACGGGGAGAGGTTCGTTCGGCTCGGAGCCCGGCCGGAGCGGACCTTCGTGGTAGGGAACGTCAAAGGGGGGGAGCCCGAGGGGGAACCCTTAGAGCGCGATGCACTGCGCTCCTCCTTCGGAATCCACCCCGAAAGGCCGGTTTTGGTCGCCGGAAGCACCCGGGAGGGGGAGGAGGCCGTCCTCTTGGAAGGCCTGAAGAAACTTTGGGCCCGCTGGCCGAACCTCCTCGTGATCTTAGCACCCCGGCACTTGGAGCGCCTGGGCGAGGTGGAACGCCTCCTGAGGGAACACGGCGTGCGCTACGTGCTCAGGAGCAGGATGGGAGGGGACCTCCCCCAAATGTTGTTGGTAGACACGATGGGGGAACTCCTCAAGTTCTATGCTATGGCAGACTTAGCCTTTGTGGGAGGGAGCTTCGTGCCGGTCGGCGGTCACAACCCCTTCGAGCCTGCCTCCTTGGGCGTGCCCGTGACCTTCGGCCCTTATATGCGCCAGGAGGGATGGGATGGACTTTGCGAAGATGGAGCGGCCGCGATGGTACAGGATGCGGCCGAATGGGCCGAACTCGCCTCCCGGCTGCTGGAGGACCTTGACCTCCGCTCACAGATGGGACAGAAGGGCCGGGAGCACGCAGGCAAGCTCAGGGAGGCGGCCCGGAGGACAGCGGAGCTGTTGATATCCCACGGTATCGTATGAAACGGAGGGGACAATGAAAGTCGAAGTACTGGGGCTACTTAGAGGTTAGCTTGGGGGAAGACCCCAAGAAGGCCTCAAAAGATGCGCTGCGCCGAAGGTTATTTATGAACCTTCCACTGCATTCCAGTGCCCAAATCCCCATGTCTCAGGTACCAAAACTATTCACCTCGAGCCTTTCCTCCATGTCGAACTAACGACCTGCGAAAAAATTTCACTTTCCCCCAACTCGTCTGAATAACTCCTGTGGACATAATCTCTTCGATCCTGTCCAATAGCTCTTCCAATGAAGGAACCTCATCTTTAGGTATTTTGGGATAATCATAAAACCTCCTCTCAAGCTCACGCTTACTGCCTTCATCTCCCAACTCTGCCCTCTTTGAAAGTATGAAGATTTCCATAGTTAGCCCATGACCCCAATCCACGACAGCCTTACCTTCCACGATGGTATATTTTCCTTGAAATGCTCCAACTACGCCGAAGACCGGCTTTCCCTCAAAGGTACCGCCCCTTTTGAGGAACAACAGTTCCCTGTAGCCTACCACAAAGGTAGGGCTGTCACTCCGCAATTGACCCACAATAAAGGCAGGATATGCATCCCCGAATTTCTCCTTTAACCCCTTGTAGTACTCTATATCCTCCTCGGTAACCTCTCTCGTAAACCCAGATGGAAGCTCGATAACCCCAGGCTCATCTGGAATGGGTATCTCAACTGCTCCACCAGCGTGCTTTATCACTATGACATCTCCTGCTGACTTACCCTTGATATATCGCTCTACCTCAAAGGTGACATAGGTATACAAGAAAACCTGCCCACTTCGCTCGGTCTCCCACCTGCTGGTTGCGTCCACCGTCTTTCCTATGACTATGATGTCCGCCTCCTTTACCATCTCCTCCAAGGTCATACCCTC
>DTXA01000483.1 GCA_012962735.1 Candidatus Latescibacterota bacterium | reverse complement strand
TGGGGAGGACTTCCCCCCGGAGCCCAGTTCCTCCTGACGGGGACCTGGCCTACGCCGCAGGCACAGGCCTTCTGGAACGCTCTACAGGCCGGTCAGATTCCGTTCTGGGGGGGTGTTTGGGCTCCTGCAGGAGGGTCCCAACTTGACTTCCTTAAGGCCCAGGCCGATGCCCTGAGGGCGCAGTTGGAGCAGATACAGAAGCAGATAGAGCAATTGGAGAAGTCTGGAGAGTGAGGACTCCAGGGCCGGGGTCTGCCCGACCCCTTCATCTTAAGGAGGTGAAAAGTATGAGGATAGCTGTGACGGCCACCGGCCCCGATCTGGACGCCCAGATAGACCCCAGGTTCGGTAGGTGTGCGTATTTCATCTTCGTGGACACCGACACGATGGAGTTCGAGGCTGTTCCCAACCCCTATGTATCTGCGATGGGGGGGGCAGGCATACAGGCTGCCCAGCTGGTGGCCAATAAGGGCGCAACGGCCGTACTTTCTGGGGCTTTCGGTCCCAATGCAGCCCAGACGCTCTCGGCTGTGGGCGTGCAGATGTACCCCAACGTCATGGGCACCGTCCGGGAGGCGGTGGAGAAGTTCAAAAGGGGTGAACTCCAGCCGGCCTTTCAGCCCACAGCTCCTCCATATGCGGGGATGGGTCCTGGAGCCGGATGGGGTATGAGGCGAGGGATGGGAAGGGGAAGAGGGGGATGGGCAGCTGGGATGGGCTTTACACCTCCTCAGCCCGTCTCCCAGCAGGACATAGAATCCCTCAAGCAGCAGGCTAAGTCCCTCTCCCAGCAATTGGAGGAGATCAGGCGCCGCATAGAGGAGCTAGAAAGGCAGAAAGGCAAAGGCTAAGAGCGATGCTCCGATTGGTATTCCTATGCGACAACCTGGCCGAGGGGCCCTTCGTGGCCCAGCACGGTCTGGCGGTCTGGGTGGAGGCTGAGAGGTTCCTCTGGGACTCTGGGCCGAATGGCCTCTGGCTGGATAATTCGGACCGGTTGGGGATAGCGGTGGAGGATGCGGAAGCGGTCCTCCTCAGCCATGGCCACTACGACCACACCGGGGGCCTCAGGGCCCTGTTGGCCAAGGCCGGGGGCCTTCGGGTGTTGGGCCACCCGGATGTCTTCTCGGAAAGGCTTTCGGTGAGGGAATATGGCTCACCGGGGAGATATCCCTAAGGACGGGATTTGAGACCCACGAAAGGTCCTTCCGGACTCCCTCCGGAGAGGTGGACCCCTTGTGGGACGACCAGGCTCTCGTGGTCCAGACCGAAGAGGGCCTCGTAGTTCTCTTAGGCTGCGGACATTCCGGTGCGATCAACACCGTCCGGTACGCCAGGGAACTGTCCGGGGGAGTCCAAGGTCCTGGCTTTAGTCGGAGGGATGCACCTTCAAGAGGCTCCGGAGGATCGGGTGCGCGGGACGGCGGAGGGCCTTTCCAAACTCGGAGTGGAAAGGGTGGCGCACTGCACAGGGAGGGATGTGGACGTCCGGGAACTGAGGGCTCTGGTTGAGCGCGTCGTTCGGGAGGTGTTGTCCCGGGAGGGGGACCGGGGGGTTGAGGTCCCTAAGCGCAAGAAGACCAGGCCCGGGATAGTCTTAGCCATAGTAGGCGGCAAGGGCGGGACGGGCAAGACCACGGTTGCGGTGAACTTAGCCGTCAGCCTCCGGGGACCGCTCAGGTTCTTCGACGGGGACGTGGAGGAGCCCGACGCCTATCTCTTCCTCAGGCCCATATTCCGAGAGACGGTCCCGGTGGAGGTCCCGGTGCCCCAGTTCGACCTCTCCAGGTGTACCTACTGCGGTGCCTGCGCGGAATTCTGTCGGTTCAACGCCATAGCTGTCGCAAGGGAGAACCTCGTGTTCTTCGAGGGCCTATGTCGCTCCTGTGGGGGATGTGCGATAGTCTGTCCTGCAGGGGCCATATCCCCACGGGGTAAGGAAATAGGCCAGGTGTGGATAGGCGAGACAGGGGAGGTGAGGTTCTTCGGGGGGAGGCTGGTGCCGGGTGAGCAGATGGTCTCTCCCATCCTGTGGACGCTCGCGGGATACAGGGACGACGAGGCCGTCAACATAGTGGACGGGCCACCCGGCACCAGGGCCGGTATGATAGAGGCGGTCTGGGGAGCGGATTACTGCCTTTTGGTGACGGAGCCCACCCCCTTAGGGCTCCACGACCTCGTGCGTTCCGCCGAGGTATTGGGGATTTTGGGCATTCCGTATGGGGTGGTGCTGAACAAGGACGAGATCGGGGATGGGAGGGTGGAGCAGTTCTGCGAGGGGAACCAGGTTCCCATCCTCCTGCGCATCCCCTACGACAGAGACATAGCGGCCCTTTGCGCAAGGGGTATCCCCTTCGCAAGGGAGGACCCAGGATGGGCGAAGAAGTTCGGGGAGCTTTTCAGGGCAGTCCAGGAGGAGGTCAGTTGAAACAGTTAGTGATAGCGGGGGGGAAGGGGGGGACCGGGAAGACGACCTTAGCGGTGTCATTTCTCAGCCTTTCCGAGGCTGGGGTCTTGGTGGACTGCGACGTGGACGCTCCGAACGCCCACCTGCTCCTCGGCCCCTCGGGGGAGGAACAGGTGGCAGGTAGGGTGGACGGGGAGGTGGCCAGGATAGATGAGGCCACATGCACCCGCTGCGGTGAGTGCGAGGATATCTGCCCCTTTTACGCTGTACAGGAATTTCGCGTAGAGGGACTTTTCTGCAGGGGGTGCGCCGTCTGTACGATGATCTGTCCGGTCGGGGCGATATCCATGGTCCGGAGGAAAGTGGGGGACATACGGATCGCTAAGACGGAATACGGGCCTCTCGTTTGGGGGAAGCTGTCTCCTGGGGAGGCTGGCACCGGGAAGTTCATCAACGCCTTGAGGGATGTGGGCGGAGAGGTCGCCATAAGGGAGGGGGCAGAGCTCGTCATCGTGGATGCGTCCGCCGGCATAGGCTGCCCATTGATTTCCTCTATAACCGGAGCGGACCTTATGTTGGCGGTGGCGGAGCCCACCATTTCCGGTAAGAGCGATTTAAAGAGGGCTCTCAAGGTCGCCGGGCATTTCGGTGTAAGGACCTTGGTCTGCGTGAACCAGTACGACCTCCACAAGCCCACTGCCAGGGAGGTGGAGCGGATGGGCGAGGATATGGGGGCAGAACCCATAGACCGCATCCCCTACGACCCGGAGGTGGTCCGGGCGACGGTGGAGGGCCTGCCGGTCGCGGCTGTATCGGACGGCCCGGCTGCCCGGGCGATAAAGAAGGTCTTCGGGATGGTTATGGAGCATCTCAATTGAATACTGTCGGAAGTGCCTCGGTTCCAATGACCGTTATTGCTCTAAGCCGAAATCTTACTGCGATTACCGACGATGGTGCCTCATTTGGGCCATGCGCGGGTATGGGATGGATTGATATACTGGTAAAGAGGGTGAGATGCCGACCTACGAGTACTTTTTACGCCACCAACTATAATAACCGGCAATTACATAAACGTGGAAAATGCGATCGCCATAGGGCTTCTCCCACCGGCGCTTGAGAAGATAGTCAAGGAAACGGAGCCTTAGAGGGGGCGAGGGAGATGCTGATGAACAGGACAAGGAGGAGGGAAGCGGAGGGACTGTTGGATTTGATAACCCACACGAAGCCGAACGAATTGGAAGAACGGATCAAAAAGACCTTAAAGGGGGTGAAGCATCCGGAATCCGGCCGGAACATCGTCGAACTTGGGATGGTGAGGGGAATAGAGGTGAAGGGAGAAAGGGTGAAGTTCACCCTCGCTTTTCCCTTCTTGGACGTGGCGATAAAGGACCGGCTCGTAGCCGAAGCTCGTAGGGCAGTGGAGGAACTTCCCGGAGTGGGGAAGGTGGCGGTAGAGCTGACAGAAATGACCCAAAAGGAACGGGCGCACTTCATGGCGGTCCAGGAGGGAAAGCCCGTAGAGGGGCCCAACCGCATAGAACACGTGGTCGCCGTTATGAGCGGAAAAGGAGGGGTCGGGAAGTCTTTGGTATCCGGGCTATTGGCGATCGCCTTGAGGAGGAAGGGGCTTGAGGTCGGGCTTACGGGCCCCAGTATTCCGAAGATGTTCTTCAAAGAACAGAGGCGCCCGGATGAGGGCAAGGAGGTGGAATTATGCCGCGGGGAAACGGAGCAGGACCTCCCTGGGGTAGCGGCCCCGGGACCGGACGGGGTATGGGAAGAGGCAGAAGGGGTGGAGGGGGCAGGGGAAGGCAGGGAGGATACGGCGCAGGGCCGGGTGGTGTCTGCGTGTGTCCGAACTGCGGGGCCACCGTGCCCCACCAGGTCGGCGTCCCCTGCTACACCCTGACCTGCCCCAATTGTGGTACTAGAATGTTCCGAGGGTGAGTAATGGACCATGGAACTTGAGGAAGCCAGGAGGATTCTGGGCCTGGGAAGCAGGGCGAGCATAGCCCAGGTTAAGGCCGCCTTCCGCAGGCTCGTCAAACAGTACCACCCGGATCGGGCGGAGGATAGCGAGGAGGTCCAGGAGCGAATGCGCCAGCTCAACCGTGCATATAAGATCCTGTTGGAGCACTGCGAGTCCTATCCCATTCCCTTGGACGGCCGGGCATCGAAAGAGGACCTCGAGGATTACGCGGAGAGGTTCTTCGGGAACTTGTTTAAGGGAGGGAAGTGGTGGTAATCTCGGTGGCGAGTGGAAAAGGGGGGACAGGTAAGACCACGATGGCGGTAAGCTTGGCCCTTTCGGCCGAGCGGGCACAGTACCTGGACTGCGACGTGGAGGAACCCGATGGGCAGATATTCCTTAAGCCGGAGATAACCGAGAGGCTTCCTGTGAGCGTCCCGGGA
>DTXA01000482.1 GCA_012962735.1 Candidatus Latescibacterota bacterium | reverse complement strand
CTGTATCGGGCTCCAGTCGGGATGTGCCTGCAGGATCAAGGCTGAAAGGCCTGTGATGAGGGGAGTCGCGATGGAGGTTCCGGAGATCCTTCTGTAGGTCGCTCCGGAGGAGTCCGTCCAAGCGGCCAACACTTCCACACCCAACGCCACGAGGTCCGGCTTGACCCTGCCGTCGGAGGTGGGCCCCTGGGAGCTGAAGGAGGCGACCTCCAGGTCCTCGTCCACCGCTCCCACGGTTATAACGCTGTCCCCGTCCCCAGGACAGATGAGCGTCCCCCATTCGCTCTGAGCCTCGTTCCCTGCGGCGGTCACCACCAATATTCCCCTCCTCACGGCTTCGTCAGCGGCCCGTGTTATCCTGGGGGTATCGCCGTCCAGGTCGTCCGGGCTATATCCCGTGCCGTCGTCCCACCTGAAGTATCCCAAGGAACTCGAGATGATATCCGCCCCCAGGGAGTCGGCCCATTCGGCTGCCGCTATCCACGCGTCCTCCTCCAGGGGCCACTCCCATGAGGTGTTCTCCGTCCTGGCCAATATAAATTCTGCGCCGTACGCCGGCCCCACGAGCTTCCCCTCGTCACGTCCTCCGAGGACGGAGAGGACCGAAAGCCCGTGACCGTTCCCCGAGGAGGTGGGCGATGCCTCCAGGGTGTCGTCGGCAAGCTCTTTCACGAAGTCCTTGAAGGCTATAATCCTTAGCCCCAAAACCGCAGGATGCGTCGTATCGAATCCCGCGTCCAGGACTGCTATCCTGATCCCCTCTCCTGTGAGGCCCATCTTGTGAAGCTCCGGCACGCCCAACATATCGAGCTGAAAGAACGAGGGACCATAGGGAGCCCGTCCTGGAGGAAACTTTGGAACAGGGAGGGAGCCTAAGGGCATAGGTTCCGCCCTCCTGAACCTCGCCACGGGGCTCAATCCCCGCACGAACGGGAGGGAGGCTATCTCCTCCAACTGGCCCTTGGTGGCCCTCACGCTCACAGAACGCAGCCACTTAGAGCGAACCCTCACCCTCGCCCCGGTCTTAGCTATCTCCTCCACCCAAGCATCCGGCACCTCCCCCTCGCCTACGAGATCGACCCACATGAGGACCCTGCCTTCTGGGGGCAACACCCTCTCGAGCCGGGGGGATATCTCCCCGGCCCAGGGCGAAAACGGAATAAGATACAACATCCATATATAAGGCAACTTAGAACTATTCAGTATGAAAATATTGAGCCTAGTGTACTTTTACCTACTTTTTTTGAACTAAATGAGTCTCTGAAGAAATTATTAGGAAAAGCCTTTACCATAGATTCCCACAATTTTATAGAAAAGAGATAAGAAAAACTTAGCCATCTGAGTAAAGCCTTCTCTTAGATGGGTTCTTCCTAAGATACTTCCACTTACATCTACACT
>DTXA01000481.1 GCA_012962735.1 Candidatus Latescibacterota bacterium | reverse complement strand
TTCAGCCGGTAGTACAAGTCCCTGCGAAAGTTGCCCTCCAAGACCTCCTGCCGGAGGTCCCGGTTGGTGGCCGCCAACACCCGCACGTCCACGGGGATCTGCTCCCTACCACCTACCCGCATGATCTTCTTATCGTCCAAGACCCTCAGGAGCTTCACTTGGGCCGAAAGTGGCATCTCCCCTACCTCGTCTAAGAAGAGAGTCCCACCGTCGGCTGCCTCGAACACCCCTATGCGCCTGCCGGTGGCCCCGGTGAAGGCCCCACGCTCGTACCCGAAAAGCTCGCTTTCCATAAGGCTCTCGGGGATCGCCCCGCAGTTGACGGGAATGAAGGGCTTTTCCCTCCTGGGGCTGTGGTTGTGGATGGCCTTGGCGAGTACGTCCTTGCCTGTGCCGTTCTCCCCGGTCAATAGCACCTGGACGTCGGTGGAGGCGACCTCCAAGGCGGTCTCGAACACATCCTGCATCGCCTCGGACCGTCCTATGAGCCCGTTCTCGGAGAGGAACCTCCGACGTTCCTCTATGCGGCCGAGGAACCTCTCCACCTCCTCCCTGCGCACCGGCCTCTCCAAGACCCCGTCCACCTGGACCCACCTCGGCGGATCCCCGCCGGAGACCCAGAGCACTATCCCTTTGGGGTAGTGACGCTTGGCCTCCCTGCAGATCTCCTCGGGGCTCTCCTCCACTTCCCCGTCCCAGATCACCAGATCCACGTTTCCCCTCCTGACCAAGACGGAGGCGAGACGCCCCCCTTCGCTGAGGACCACATGGCCCCCCTGGCCCTCGAACCAGGAGACAACGGCCCTCCTAAGCTCCTCGTCTTGGCTTACCACCAAGATTGTGAAATCCACCTGGTTCACACCTCTTCCCATATCTCCCCTACTATCTCCTCCACCACGTCCTCGAGCCTGACCACCCCGATACATCCACCTATGCTTCCTTCCACAAGCGCCACGTGATGGTTGCTCCGGCGGAGCCGGTCCAGCACTTTATACGCCCGTTCGTGCTCCTGAACCCACTCCACACCTTCCACCAGATCCCGGAGCTCGGCCTCCTTTGGTGCTTCCAACAGTCTGTCCAGGAAGACCATACCTACAGCCCTCCCCTTCCTGAAGGCCACTATCCCAGGGCTGCCGGCCTTCAAAGGCAGGCGGACGGCCTCCTCCACGGGCGTACCTACGTCGGCCGTGGCGAGCTGGCCTATGGGGATCATAACATCCCTGACCGGTATACCCCGGACTTTGAAGAGCTCCGCCAACATCCTCCCCTTCTCTTGGTCCACAGAACCGCTCCTCCGGCCCTCCTCTATCAGCACCCTCAGCTCCTCTCTGGATATCAGGCGGGAGTGCTCCTCCGGGGATACCCGAAATACCGTCCTGAGCAGGAACTTGGTGGGCTTAACCGTGACCCAGATGACGGGCCGGAACAGGTAGAGAAACCCCCAGAGGAGGGGGGCGGTCCAGACCACTAAGATGTCCGCCCAATGTCTGAAAGCCGCCTTCGGCAACACCTCACCGAACAGGATGATGGTGGGCAGAAGCAGCGCTGTGGTCATCCATTCGGCCCGGCCCTCCCCCATCAAGCGCACCAAGAGGTAAGTCGTAAGGGTGGTAGCCGTAATGTTGGCCACGTTTGTCCCTACTAACACCAACACCAAGAACCGCTCCGGGTCTTCGAGCAGTCGGTCTGCCAGACGAGCGCGCCAGTTCCTGGTTCCGGCTAGGTGTCGTATCCGCACCCGGTTACAGGAGACCAACCCGGCCTCTGCACCCGAGAAGAACCCGGACAACAGGATGCAGGCTCCTATGACCCAGATAAGCGAACTCATACACCCCCAGGCCGAAGCCTCCGCACCTCCACCTCTAAGACTCTGTTCGGGTCGGCCTTCACTACATGGACTTCCACATCTCCCACCACCCTCATCCTGTCACCCTGCCTCGGAACCCGTCCCAGCCGTTCCATCAAGTAACCGCCGATGGTCTCCGCTTCCTCAGAGTCAAGTTCCGTGCCGAACAGGTCGTTGAAGCGTTCTAAGTCCATCCTGGCGGAGACCAGGACCCTGTTCTTCCCCAAGAAGCGGGGCTGGTTCCTCCACCGCTCTCTTTCGTCCATGATCCAACCCACCACGCCCTCCAACAGGTCCTCTAAGGTCACGATCCCCGCCAGGTCCCCGTACTCGTCCACCACCACGGCGATGTGCTTGCGCTCCCTTCTGAACTCCCGGAGGAGCTCCCCCACCCTCTTGCTCTCCGGCACGAACTCCACCTGCCGGGCTATGTTCTCGAGCTTGCCCGCCCGCCCCTCTATCTCGGCCTTGAGCAGGTCCTTGATGTGCACGTACCCCACTATGTGGTCCTCGTCCCCCTTCCATATAGGTATCCTGGAGAACCCCTTCTGGCCCACTATGTGTCGGGCCTCGGAGATGGAGAGCTCGGCACTTAGGGAGAAGACCTCTATGCGAGGGGTCATAACCTCCCGCACGGCCATACGGTCTATGCTGAGGATATTCTGGATTAACTCGCTCTCGAAGTCCTCCAGCACCCCCTCCCTGTGCCCTATACCCACGGCCGTGCGCAGCTCCTCCTCGGTGACCCCCTCCCTTCGGGCTTCCTCCGATGCCACGAGGGCCATCAGCCACCTCAAAAGCTCCCTGAGTGGGAGGACGAGCCAGGAAAAGACCGTCAGGGGCAGGGCGGCCCTCCGGAAAAGCGCTTCCGACTTATATACGCCCAAGCTCTTGGGGATAGATTCCCCGAACAGGAGGATCAGCCAAGTCATCCCGGCGGTGGCCACGACGATCCCCTCCCCACCTAAGACCTCCCAGAGCATCCCGGCCGCGAGGCTGGACGCAAGGGTGTTGACCGCCATATTCCCCAACACGACTGTCGCCAAGAGCCTCCAGGGGTGAGCAGCCCAGACGGCAGCGGCCTTGGAGGTCAGGGACCGTTCGGCCCCGAACCTGGCCCGCTCTGCCGCGTCCAAGGAGAGGAAGGCCGTCTCGGACCCCGAGAAGAAGGCCGACAGGAACAGAAGCCCCATCAAAGCCCAGATCTGCCAGATTATCTCCACAGTGGCCTATACCTCAGAACAGGAGGAAGTCCTCCCAAAGCTGTTTTTCCTTGAGTATCACTATCCTTCTGCCGCTTATACAGATGTAACCCTCGTCCCGGAGGCGCCCCAAGGTGCGGGATACCGTCTCCCGGGAGGTCCCGGACATATCGGCTAAAAGCTGGCGTGTGACCCGAGAGGGGAGGAGCACCCCATCCGGTGTCCTTACCCCATCCTCTGCCATCTGAAGTAGCGAGTATACGATCCGCCCCGTCACGTCCAACAAAGCAAGGCTCTTCATCTTGCTGTCGGCCACACGGATGCGCCAGGCCATCTCCTCCAAAAGTCTCACGGCCACCCAGGGGTTGCGGTGGATTAAGGAGAGGAAATCCCCCCTGCGCAGGGTCAGGGCGGTGGTGTCCTCCAAGGCGACCACCGTGGCCGAGCGGGGCTTTCCGTCCAAAAGCGACATCTCCCCGAAGAAATCTCCCTGACCCAACACCGCCAACACGAACTCCCTGCCTTGTCGGTCCTGGACGGAAACCTTCACCTTCCCCCGCTCGATCACGAACAGGGTGCTTCCCTCCTCTTCCTCCATCAGGATGACCTGGTCCTTGCAGAAGTGGGCTGAGGAGGAGGCCTGAGCCAGGAGTCCCAATTCCTCCTCATTCAGGTCCGAGAAGAGGGGGACCATGCGCAATAACTCCTTCCCCTCCATAGGCACCTCCTATAGCCCCAAAAGTTCTTCGCTATATTCAGCGTAGCTCCTCGAGCTTCTCGGAAGCGGCCCGGCCCCACTCGCTCCCAGGTCCGTACTCCTTGAGGATATCGGCATATAGTATATCTACAGTAGATGGGTCTGAACCTATGAGTTCATTGAAAAATACTACTCTTTGGGGTGTCTTTTTGCATACTTCCAGCTCT
>DTXA01000480.1 GCA_012962735.1 Candidatus Latescibacterota bacterium | reverse complement strand
TCCCTGATGAGCTGGGACTTGGAGACCCGCCGGACCTTGGCCAAGTGTTCTAATAACCGGTCCTGCTCCTCATCCAGATACACCTGAATTCTCGCTCTCATGCCTTTCACCGCCGGTTCAATATACATCACCTTTATAGGTGTCGCAAATAGGCCCTCTGCCGCGGCAACCGGGCCCCAGTGCCAGATCTCCTTTAAGGTGGCTGACTTGCCGTACATCAGCATCCCTACCTCGAAGACCTTGGCCGCACCGCATCAGCAGGTAGACGAAGAGAGTCAAGATCACAAGGCTCGCCCTATGCATGTAAAAGTCTGGGGGCGTATAATTAAGGGATCAATTTACGAGAGTTGACAGCCCCGGCGGACCGTGATACAATCCCTAAGAGGTGATCAAGGCTGGAGAGGAATAGCTGGAGAAGGTATGAAGTGGTGTATATCCTCAAGCCGGACATCGATGAGGAACGCTATGCTCAAGAGATCAGCCGCTTCGAGGAACTGATAAAGCAGGAAGGGGGCGAGGTCAGGGAGGTCGAGGAGTGGGGGAAGCAGACCCTCGCCTATGAGATCCAGCACTATGACCAGGGTTATTATGTGCTAATGGATTTTGCCCTTGACCCACAAGGCCTCCCGCGGCTGGAGGAGCGCTTCAAGCTAGACGATGTCGTCCTCCGCCACCAGATCGTGCGGCTCGACAAGGATGAGGAGTGAGGAGGGGTAGATGGGACTGAACCGCGTCATACTGACAGGGAATCTGACCGCCGATCCCGAGCTCCGCTACACCCAGACGGGACAGGCGCGGACGAGGTTCAACATCGCCGTAGATCGGCAATATCGCGACCGGGAGGGCAAACTCCAGAGGGAGACGACCTTCGTCCCGATCGTCGTCTGGGGTCCCCAGGCCGAATCCTGTGCCAACTACCTCCAGAAGGGGAGGATGGTCGCCGTCGACGGCCGACTGAGGATCGATACCTTCGAGACCCAGGAGGGGGAACGGCGGAAGGTCGTTGAGGTGGTCGCCCAGCGGGTCGAGTTCCTCGGCCCGCGGCCTGAAGGGGTCGAGGCGGAGGAGGAGCCGATTGAGAGGCCAGGGCCGGAACCTGAGCCGGAACCAGAGGAGGAGATCCCCTTCTAGACATGGCGAGAAAAAGGGAGAGCAAGGTCAAGGTCCGCTGCAAGATA
>DTXA01000479.1 GCA_012962735.1 Candidatus Latescibacterota bacterium | reverse complement strand
GGTGGAGCAGCGGATTTCGGAGTACATCTCCAGGCGCCTCGGAGAGGTGGACGGGGTGGTGATATCGGACTATGCCAAGGGGACGGTAACCGGGGAAGTCCTCGATGGGCTGCGGGAGGGCCTCGTCCCGGTCGTTGTGGACCCGAAGGAGCCGCACTTCGGCCTCTACCGGAGGGTGCGGTGCGTCACCCCCAACCGGGCGGAGGCGGAGCGGGCCTCGGGGGTGCGCATACGGGGCGGGGGTGACTTGGAGAGGGCGGGGGAGGTCCTGCTGCGGCGCTGGGAGGCGGATATGGTGCTGATAACCAGGGGGGAGGAGGGGATGAGCCTGTTCGAGGGGAACGGCAGAGTGACCCATATCCCCACAGTTGCCCGGGAGGTCTACGACGTCTCCGGCGCTGGGGACACGGTGGTGGCCACTTTCGCGCTCGCCCTGTCCGCCGGGGCGGAGCCCAGGGAGGCGGCATATTTAGCCAACGTGGCAGCTGGGATCGTGGTCGGCAAGCTCGGCACGGCCACCGCCAGCCCGGAGGAGGTGCTCTCCTGGTGGTAGGTCCAACTCAATGGCATTCGGCCACAAGCGGTCCGGCCAGCTCCTTCAGGAAGAAAAGCCTCCCCGGAAGGGTTGGCATAAAGCTCGAAGGCACCCATATATCGGGCCTGTACCGCAGTGTGACCCAGAGCGAAACCCCCTGCCACATCATCCCCCTTCCCAGAACTCCGTCGCATCCGCCGATGGTCCAGTCCGCCTTGAGGAATATACCTGGGCCTATGGTGTTGGCGAACGCGGACACCAGGGTGAACCTGCTCTTGAAGCTCGTTATGGCGTTCTGCTCTATGGTCAGGGGGTGGAGCCGGGCCCCGAGCCTGTGGGTCTGGGCCCTCCACTCATCCTCTGTGGAGAACTCAGCTGCGAAGTGGGGCTCCCAGAAGGCTATGTGGAATACCCTCCCGATCCCGAACACCACCGCGAGCTCGGCTCCCTCCTCCCTCAGGGAGGATATCTTCTCGGGGTACAGGGGGAGGTTATCACGTGTGGCGAAGTTCCTCTGGTCGGGGGGCACGCTCAGGTCCCCCAAAGGGCCGTAGAAGGCCTCCTCCATGGCCCGCTGGAAGGAACCCGGCCTGTCCGGCGACAGGGTGTTGCCCTCCCTGTCGCTCCATTCGTCCATGTTGAACCCGTACACGTGGTCGCAGGGGATACCCCACTCCTTGAGGAAGTACACTGCCCATCGGTACATCCCCATGGGACCCACCGGCAGGACGAGGGCGAGTTTCTTTCCCTCTCCCTTGGTCCTGCGGATCGTCCGAGCGATCTCGTGGCCCATGAGGACCTCGAACTCCTCCAGGGTGT
>DTXA01000478.1 GCA_012962735.1 Candidatus Latescibacterota bacterium | reverse complement strand
TCCCCAAAATGAACAGCCCCGCTGCCCCCGCCCATAGCCTACGGCTTCGAAGCCTTTCACGTTCGGTCCAGAGGAGCCAGGCTATGCCCGGGGCGAAGAGGACGGCCATCAGGTGGTGTGAGAGGGCCAGGCCGTAAAGGTACGCCCAGAGGAGGAACCACCTTGGCCCATCCTCCGAACGCCACCTTAGAAGGGCCCAGATAGCTCCGATGATCAGAAGGAAGAAGGTGGAGTACACCTCGGCGATCACCGCCTGGGACCAGAACGTCCCGGAAAAGGCCCATATAAAGGAGCCCGCCAGAGCTACCCCCGAAGGTCCCTTCAGCTCCAGCAACAGGAAGTATATCCAGGCTGCAGCTCCGGCCGCCGCAACTGCGGAGAAGAGATTGACCCGGAAGGCCACCTCCCCGAGGGGCAGGCGGGAGAATAAATGGGCTATCAGGCAGTACAGGGGATATCCGGTGGGATGGGCTATACCGAGAGCGTACACCGAGGTGACGAGCTCCCCGCTCCCCACCACATATACCGTAGGGCAGAGGGTGGCCAGATAGACCACAAAAGAGCCACATCCCACCCCGAACGCAAGCCAAAAGTCCTTCTTTGTCATCCCTCCGCCACCCCGCAGTAGCTCAAGATGGTGCCGCACCCCATACATACGGTCTCGTGCCCGGGCCGGAGCTTCGGGAAAATCCGAGCGTCGCAGCTTACCTCCCAACCTTTATGCCTTTGTCCCGCAGGTACTCTGTTACTCCCCTCCGAGCAGCCCGGGTCATCCTGCGGGTGACCTCGTCCAGGGAATGGGTCGGAAGGAACCCCTGCCCGCCCTCTAAAACCAGCTCTTCATCATATCCTTCGGCATCCAGCCCTACTTCAGCCTCTACTTCCATCGCCCTCCGCAGGGCATCCCTTCGCCCCTTGGGCACGCGGAACCGAAGCACTACCTTGTCGTTCACGGCCGAGGGATGCTTCCCGAAGGGGCCCAATATACCCTGGCAGGTCTGCACCGGCCTAGAGGGAAACAGGGAGTGGTCGCTCTCCTCCCTTATGCGCCGGCCTTCCTCCTCCAAGGTCAAGACTGCGTAGGAGGCCAATTCCACGGGGTTCACCCGGGACTCTCCATCCCTGAGGATGTCCACCTTGTACCACACAGCTCCCCGAGGGCTTTCATACTCACCAACATCGCCAGTACGTTCCCCATATCGTCGGAGGTACCCCGACCGTAGAAGGTATCCCCGTCCTTGCGGAAGGGCAGGTCCGGGGCCACTGTATCTATGTGGCCATTGAGCGCCAGGGTAGGGCCTCCTCCGGCTCCCTTCAGGAATGCCAGGAGGTTCCCCCGGCCGTCGTAAACCTCTTCTGGTGACAAGCCCGAGGCGTAATAAGAGTGTAGTAGGGATGGCTGGCGATGCTTAGGTCTATGGGCCGGAAGGAGAACTCGGTCCTACCCAAAGCCCGCTCCCCCTCCCTTATGCTCGGCCTCACGGGCCTGGGCTACGTCTGCCTTGGGGGTTGTGTCTATGGGGAAGAGTTCCTCCCCCACCCGGTAGATGTACTCCCGGTATGCCCTGGAGCGTATCAGCTTTCGCACAAACTCCGCTACCCGCTCGGGTATCTCCCACATCCCTTTCCTCCGGGATCTTCAGGTCTTCCCCTTCGTCGAACGTCCTTAGGTGTGCGTCCACGTAGGCGTCCGCCATGCCGTACAGCCGGACGCCCAGCCACCACAGGATATAGGTGTTCCTGCGTTCCCGATGGGGGTCCCATATCGGATCGGCTATCATATGTTGCTCTCTCAACGCCATCCCAGCCACCACGACCTCGGCCGCGGCCAAGAGGACCCCCTTCACCGGATGGCCGTTGGCCCATTGCCCCCATCCGGGGAGCAACATAGAACGCAACAGGGCGCCTTTAGGGTTTATCCCTGCCGAATCGGCCGGGGTCGCACCTTGAAGGCACCCTGCGATCAGGAGTACTGCCCACATCACTCGGTTCGCTGCATAGCCATCCGGGCCGCTCCCAAAAGGCCGGCGTCGTCCTCGAGCTTGGAGGGGACGATGCGCACCTTATCCCGCACCCCCGGAAGCCCTCGCTCTCGCACCGTGCGCCGCACGGGCTCGAACAATATCTCGCCCGCCTGGGCCATTCCCCCGCCTAAGGCTATCACCTCAATGTTGTATAGGTTGACGGCGCTCACCAGGCCCACACCTAACAGGAACCCCGCCTCCTCGTACATAGCCCGGGCGAACTTATCGCCGTTGTTCCCCGCTTCCGAGATGTCCTTGGCCGTAAGCCCGTCCAACCGCTTCCAGAGGACCGTATCGGGCCGCTCCCTTTCCATCCTTTCCTTGGTCCTGCGCACTATCCCGGTGGCCGAGGCGTAAAGTTCCAGACATCCTCTATTTCCGCAGGGGCACCGAGGGCCATTGTAATCTATTGTGATGTGCCCTATTTCGGCCGCGTTCCCGTTGAACCCCTGTAGGAGCTTCCCGTCCAACACCACACCGCCCCCTATGCCGGTGCCCAAGGTCACGCACAGGAAGAACCTTATCCCCTTTCCCGCGCCCTGCCACTGTTCCCCAAAGGTCGCTACGTTCGCATCGTTGTCTAAGAAGGCAGGCACCCCGAACGCCTCCTCCATAAGCCTAACCAGCGGCACGTTCCGCCAGGCTGGGAGGTTCTCCGGCTCTAAGACCATTCCCTCGAAGGGATCTATGGGTCCCGGAGAGCCGATCCCGATGGCCCTCACAGGCTCTGGGGCCCCATCCATCACAGCCCGGATGCTCGCGCGCATCTGCTCCAAGGAACCCTCAAACCCCAAATCCTGTCGGGTGGGCCGCTTGTCCCGGCACAATATCCTGCCCTCCCTGTCCACGAGGCCTGAGACGATATTCGTGCCCCCTAAGTCCACCCCGACGTACAGCGGCATTGTCCCCCCTTTCAAAAGCTTACAGCAGAGATCGTGGAGAAGCACTCTCTGCGCTGACGGCAAACAAAAGGGGGCCCCTCGGAAAGGCCCCCAGATCGTCGGAATCCTCAGTCTTCATGCCCAGACCGGAACGCGGACATCAACATCAGCATCCTTAGAAGCTGCATCACCGCCATGGCGGCCGAGGCCACATAGGTCCATGCGGCGGCTGTGAGCACCTTTTGGGCTCCTACTATCTCGTCCCGGGCCAATATGCCCAAGGAGGAGAGCATCCTCAGGGCTCTGCGGGAGGCGTTCAGCTCCACCGGGAGGGTGACTATGTGGAAGAGCACCGCCCCCGAGAAAAGCAGCACCCCGAGCTTCAGCAGAAATCCTCCTCCCATGAACAGCCCGATGAAGAAGAGTGGCCATGCAAGTGTGGACCCGAAGCTTGCTATAGGTACGAACCTGTTGCGGAAGATAAGAGGCGCGCATCCCACCCCGTGCTGGACCGCATGTCCTGCCTCGTGGGCAGCCACGCCCACAGCTGCTAAGGAATCCGAGCGGTACACCCCCTGAGAGAGCCTGAGCACCCTCGCCCTGGGGTCGTAGTGGTCGGTAAGCGTCCCGGGGATGGGCTCTATGTCAACGTGGCTCAGCCCGTGGGCGTCTAAAAGCTCCCTGGCCACCCTCGCCCCCGTGTACCCCCTCCTCGACTTCACCCGGCTGAACTGAGCATATGCCCCCCTTACCTTGGCCTGAGCGTATAGTGCCAGGATAATAGCCGGGATGAGAAGGACCATCGTAGAATCGAAAAACAGCATATAACCACACCTCCTCGTTTGGATTCTCTAATGTGGCGCGCCAGGCAGGATTCGAACCTGCGACCTACGGATTAGAAAGCCCTTGCTCTGTCCAGCTGAGCTACGGAGGCAATTCGGCGTTCAATGTATC
>DTXA01000477.1 GCA_012962735.1 Candidatus Latescibacterota bacterium | reverse complement strand
GAGGAGGTGGGGGTGGAGGGCTTGGCGATAGGGACTATGACCTTCGGGGATGAGGTGTCGGCAGTGCACATCGCCGAGGAGCTGGCCGTCCCGGTGTTGCTGTTCGGCACCAAGGAGGGGTCCTTCACTGAGGGAGGGGGGAGGAGGTCGGACTCGTTCTGCGGGACGCTTTCGGTCTCCTCCGGGCTGTACCGTAGGAAGATACCCTTCACCTTCTTGGGGGTCGTCTTCCCCGAGGAGCCTGAGTTCGCAGATGGCGTGAGGAAGTTCGCAGGCACCTGTATGGCGGTGAGGGAGTTCTTGGGGACCAGGGTGGGGTTGGTAGGGCCCAGGCCGGAGCGGTTCGAGACCTGCGCATTCGACGAATTGCCCCTCATAGAGCAGTTCGGTCAGAGGGTGGTGCCGCTTTCCCTCGTGGACCTGTTCAGGGCAGTCCGTGAACTTCGGGACGACGACCCGGGGGTGAGGACCGTGGTGGATGAGGTAAGGTCCCGGGCGGCGTGTGTGCGGGTGCCCGAGGAGGTGCTGTTCAAGTCCGCGAGGCTCGAGCTTGCCCTCCGGGACTTCGCCCGGAGCAAGGGGCTTTCCGGAATGGGCATACAGTGCTGGACCGCCATGGAGGAGGATTACGGGGTCTCTCCCTGTTTGGCCATGGGCAGGTTGACGGACCAGGGGATCATGTGCGCCTGTGAGGTGGACATCCTCGGAGTGCTGACAATGCTTATCCAATACGCATCGTCGCTCAAGCGGGCGGTCCCCCACTTCATAGACTGGACCATCCAGCACCAGCACGAGGAGAACATGTTTTTGGCCTGGCACTGCGGCAACGCGCCGATGAGCCTGGCCGGAGGGCCGATCTGCATCCGGGGCCACAGCATCTTGGACGTCCTTTTGGGGGAGGAGCGGGTAGGGGGGACGGCCGAGATGCAGTTGAAGCCGGGAACTGTGACCCTCAGCCGCTTAGTGGAGTACGACGGGAGGTTCAAGCTCCTGCTCACGAAGGGGGAGACCGTGCCCTCGGACCAGAAGCTCCGGGGCTCGTGGGCCTGGGTTAGGGTCCAGGACTTGAGACGACTCTACCGTACGCTTGTGGAGGAGGGGTTCATCCACCACGCCAGCTTGGTCCACGGGGATCTGACCTGGGAGGTCCGGGAGTTCTGCAGGTTCGCCGGGATAGAGGTGGTAGAAGTATAGAAGCTCCAAAAAAATTTCTTCGCTTTGCTCCGATACTTTTTTGGGGCCCCTAAGACCCCAATTTAGCTCGTATTAGACCAAATGGAAGGGCGTCTCAAAGTGGACGAGCTTTGTTCGGGCCTGTGAAGGAGGCCCCATGGAGTGGCTCCAACGTTTCTTAGAGACGGCCCAGCGACTGGATCCCAAGTGGCTATATCCCATACTCTTGGTCAGCTCCTATGTGGAGAACATCTTCCCCCCCCTCCCCGGGGACACGGTGACAGTGTTCGGGGCGTACTTAGTAGGTCGAGGGGTCCTGAAGTTATTTTGGGTCGTGGTCGTCACGGTGGTGGGCAGTACGGGGGGTTTTATGACCCTGTACGGCCTGGCGTATTCCGGGGGGCGGGCGTTCCTGCGCAGAAAGAGGGTGCTATCCGACCGTCGGGTACGGCGGACACAAAGGTGGATGTACAGATATGGGGACAGGGTCGTCCTGCTCAACCGCTTCTTGGCGGGCCTCCGCTCCACGGTAGCGGTGTTGGCGGGGTTGGGAGGAATGAGGCCGGGGAAGGTATTGGCTTTCTCCTTCTTAAGTGCCCTTGTGTGGAACAGCCTTCTCATCTATCTCGGGTTCTTCTTGGGGGCCAACTGGGAGGCGGTCAAGGGCTTGTTGCGGACCTACACCTGGACGGTCAGCGCCCTGTTCGGGGCAGTTGTGGTCGGGGGACTCGGGCTTTATCTATGGCGGAGGTACAGGGTGCAAGCTTTGAGGAGGTGAACGAAGATGAGTACCCCGGCGGGGGAAAAGGTTGCCCTGACATGGGAGGTGGCAGAACTCCGGCCTCCTCAGGGGGAATGGACGGAGCATGAGAGGGCGAGGCCGGAGGTCCTGGTCGGGGATATATTCCAGGAGGGCTGAGTGAGGGTCGTGGTGCTGATGGGGGGGGACTCGCCGGAGAGGGAGGTGTCCCTGGCATCCGGGGCCGCGGTGGCGGAAGCTTTCAGGGAAGGGGGATACGAGGCTTCTCCGGTGGACGTGACTTTCACAGGCCGATTTCCGGCGAGGCCTATCTGGGATGTGTTGAATTCCGAGCTGCTGGAAGCAGATGTGTGGTTCCTATGTCTCCACGGAGGATTCGGGGAGAACGGGGGGCTCCAGGCGCTTTTAGAAGAGAAGGGCGTCCCCTACACTGGTTCAGGGCCTTTGGCGAGTATGCTGGCTATGGACAAGTGGATGAGCAAGAAACTGTTCATGTCAGAGGGGATACCTGTGCCGGACGGGATGTTGGTCGGCCCAGGTGAGGACGGAAGGATCTTGGAGGAGATCGGACTTCCCTGCGTGGTCAAGCCGAGGTCCCAGGGGTCCACGGTGGGCCTCAGCGTGGTCAGGTGCGAGGGGGAAATAAAGAAGGGGATGGAATTCGCCGGTGCCTACGGCGATGTCTTGGCCGAGAGGTTCATCACCGGCAGGGACCTCACGGTGGCCATACTCGGAGAAGAGGCCCTCCCTGCGGTGGAGGTCCACCCCAAGCACGAAGTATACGATTACACCTGCAAGTACACCCCGGGGATGAGCGAGTATACCGTACCCGCGGAGCTTCCAGAGGAGACCGCCGACGCCCTTAAAGAGCATGCTTTGAAAGCGTTTAAGGTCCTCGGATGTCGAGACTTCGGCAGGGTGGACTTCAGGATGGACACAGAGGGAGGGACCTATTGCCTCGAGGTCAACACCCTTCCAGGGATGACCTCCACGAGCCTCGTGCCCAAGGCGGCAAGGGCTGCCGGGATATCGTTTCCGGAACTCGTGGAGAGGATCGCAAGGATGGCGGTGGAGAGGAGGTGAGCCTATGGAGGAGAAGGACAGGAACTCTCAGCTCTTCTTCAGCCTGGTAGCGATGTTCCAGGCGGCCGCTATGCAACAGATGGGGAAGCTTATAAACCCTATAACGGGCAAGGTGGAGCGGGATATGGAGCAGGCCAGGTTCTCCATAGACATCTTGGGCATGCTCCAGGAGAAGACCCAAGGGAACCTGACAGAGGAGGAGAGAAGGTTCTTAGACCATGTGTTGTTTGAACTTAGAATGAACTACGTGGACGAAGTGGAAAAGGACAAGGCCGAGGAGAAATCGGAAGAAGGAAAGGAGGAAGATGTTAAGGTGTCCGCTGAAGCTCGAGCCGATACTCAAGGGGAAGATATGGGGGGGGAGGAACCTGGAGCGTATCCTGGGGAGGCCGCTACCTCCCGATCTTAAAGTTGGGGAGTCCTGGGAGGTCTCGGAGCACGATGAAGACATAAGTAGGGTATGCGAAGGTCCCTTCGCCGGGAGGGACCTGAGGGAGCTGAGGGAGGCCTTCGGCGAGGCCTTAGTGGGCAGCCTCGGAAGGAAGATAACCAAGGACCGCTTTCCCCTCCTGATCAAGTTCATAGACGCCCAGGACAGGCTTTCGGTCCAAGTACATCCCGACGACGTATACGCCCTCGGACGCGAAGGGGACCTAGGAAAGGCCGAGGCGTGGTACGTCGTCTGGGCTGAGCCCAGGGCGAGATTGGTATTGGGGTTCTCAAGGGATACCGAACCGGATGAGGTGCGACGGGCATTGGAGGACGGGACCATAGAGAGCCTCTTAGCCTGGGTGCCGGTTTCTGAGGGGGACGTGGTCTTCCTCTCCTCTGGCACCCTCCACGCCTTGGGCGAGGGGATCGTGGTGTATGAGGTGCAGGAGAGCTCGGACGTTACCTACCGGCTCTACGACTGGGGGAGGGGCAGGGAGCTACATGTGGAACGTGCTCTCGATGTGCTCTCGTATAGGCCCACCGAGCTCCCCAAGGTCCGGGGCCTCCCCGTGGAGGATGCCGGGGGATATAGGACATTTCTGGCGGCCTGCCGATACTTCGCCTTGGAGCGCTTAGAGGTGTTTTCAGAGATGTCCGGGGAGTGCGACGGGAGGAGCTTCCAGGTCTTCTCGGTCGTGGAGGGCGATGGAACTTTGGTATACGGGAAAGGAAGCTTGGAGTTCGCCAAAGGGGAGACCTTCCTGCTCCCGGCCGACCTCGGACCCTATCGCTTGGAGGGTCGGTTCGCGTCCCTGTTAAGCTTCGTGCCCGACGTCTCGAGGGATGTGGCAAGGCCCTTGGAGGACGCCGGGTACAGGCCTGATGAGGTCCGTTCGGTGTTGAGGAGGGAGGTATAGATGGAACTTGGGGAAAGGCCTGGCGGATTCCCAGATCCGCTTCCCGAGGGGGTGGAACTGCCTGGGCCGGCACGCCTGTGCGCGGAGGCGGACCTGCTTCCAGACGGTTCTTTCGGGAGGCAGTGGCTCATAGTCACAGGGGAAGGGGTGATAGTGTTCCAGGGGGACGGCAAGGCCCTGAACAGGCGCATAGCCCTTCCCCTGCAGGAGCTCGAGGACCCGAAGACGGAGCCCATGGTTGGAGGGGGGGTCTTAGTGGCGAAACACAACGGCCGGCTCGTGGAACTCGTCCACTATACCAACTCCAATGCGAGGAAGTTCGGGCAGGTGGCCAAGCTTCTCGGGAAGTGGAGCCAAAAGGAGGAGGCGGAGTGGGAGGAGGAAGAGGGGGACAGATGCCCCAGGTGCGGTTTTCCCCTTGAGCCTGGGACGAGGGTCTGTCCGGCCTGCACACCCAAGCGGAAGACGCTCATAAGGTTGATTGGGTACCTTAGGCCGTATTGGCCTCAGGCCATCGGGCTTTCCCTTTTGGCCATTCTGAACACGGCCTTCGGGCTCTTACCCCCTTACCTGAACAAGCCTCTTATGGACCAGGTCCTGGCACCGAGGGGGGTTGTAAGGCCCCTCGAGGACCGGCTGAGGCTTTTGGGGATTTTGGTGCTGGCGCTGGCCATCTCCCGGGTGCTGATGGCAGGCTTGAGCGCCCTTCAGGGTTGGCTTTCGGCCTGGCTCGGAAATCGGATCACCCACGACATCCGCTCGAGGCTCTACCATCACCTCCAGTACCTCTCCCTGAGCTTCTATGACCGCAGGCAGTTGGGCACGGTGATATCCAGGATAAACCAGGACACTGGACGGCTCCAGCAGTTCTTAGTCTGGGGTGTGCAGGATTTGCTCGTGAACTTCCTGCTGATCATGGGGATCGGGGGTATGCTCTTCTGGATGGACTGGAAGCTGGCCCTTTGGGTGCTCCTCCCGGCGCCTGCCATAGCTTTTTTAGTTCAAGGTTTTTGGTGGCGATTGAGGCTTTACATGCATAGGTTCTTCCACCGTTGGAGCCGCCTGAACGCGCTTTTAAGCGAGACGTTGTCGGGCCTTAAGATCGTCAGGGCCTTTGCCCAGGAGCCGAGGGAGGTGTCCAGGTTCAGACAGAGGAGCTGGGAGCTGGCCCTTACGGGTATCCAGGTCGAAAGGGCTTGGGCCGTGGCTTTCTCGGGGATATCGCTTCTGATAATGTTGGGGACGATATTGGTCTGGTATGTAGGAGGCAGGCAAGTGCTGTTTGAGAGGATAAGCCTTGGGACTTTGATGGCCTTTTTGATGTACGTCGGGATGTTCTACGGGCCTATGAGGGCCCTATCGTGGCTGGTAAATTGGTCCTCCAGGTCTCTTACGGCAGCGGAGAGGGTATTCGAGGTTTTGGACGCAAGGCCGGACGTGGGGGATGCTGATGATGCTGTACCTATGCCGAGGATAGAAGGGTACATAGAGTTCAAAAATGTGACCTTCGGGTACGAGAAGAACAAGCCGGTGCTGAAGGAAATCGACTTGGATATAAAGCCTGGAGAGATGATAGGGCTTGTCGGCCACAGCGGTGCAGGGAAGACCACGACCATCAACCTGATATGCAGGTTTTACGACGTGGATTCGGGGGAGATATTGATAGATGGAGTGCCCCTGCGTAGGATAAAGCTTCAAGACCTCAGAAGGCAGATAGGCATAGTTCCGCAGGATACATTCCTCTTCAGCGGCACCATAGCCGAGAACATATCTTACGCCAAGCCTGAGGCCACAAGGGAGGAGATAATAAGGGCGGCCAAGATAGCCAACGCCCACGACTTCATCCTGCGCAAGCCAGACGGGTACGATACTATAATAGGCGAGGGCGGCCAGGGGCTATCGTCTGGGGAGAGACAGCGCATAGCCATAGCTCGTGCGGTCCTGCACAATCCAAGGATACTGATATTGGACGAGGCCACTTCCCAGGTGGACGTTGAGACCGAAAAGCAGATACAGGAGGCCATAGCCAGACTCGTCAAGGGTAGGACCACCATAGCCATAGCCCACAGGCTTTCCACCCTCAGGAACGCAGATCGGCTTGTCGTCCTTAGGGAAGGGCGGATAGCCGAGATCGGGACGCACGACGAGCTTTTGGAGAAGAAGGGGGAGTTCCACAGGCTGGTGCAGATGTATCAGGAGGTCTCCAAGGTGCGAGCCGTAGAGCGTTAGGGAGGCTTATATGCGTTTCTGGCACAGGCATCATCCCGAGGGGGCCGTGCCCACATCCGGCCCTTCGATCCCCCTGCCCAAGGAGCTCTCCACGGAGTTTCGGACCCTGGAGCCGGGATCTGTGCGGTTCTTTCAGGGGGACGAAGGCTTAGGTGCCGAGGTGGACGGGAAGAGGTACGAAGGGGTCAAGGTGGTCCCGCTGTTTCCGCTTAGCGAGTGGGACGGTTGGGTCTCGGTAATAGACGGGGAGGGCAAGGAGATCGGCATTTTGGAGAAGCTTTCCGAGCTGGAGCCAGGGGACGAGGAGTTGGTCAGGGAGGAGCTTCGCAGGAGGTATCTGGTCCCCAAGATACTCAGGGTGCTTTCCTGCAGGGAGAGGTTCGGCCTGGTGGAATGGGAGGTCGAGACAGACAGGGGGCACAAGATATTCCGCACCAGAAACTTGAGGGAAACTATGCAGCAGGTCGGAAACTATAGGTTGATGTTCAGTGACATAGATGGAAACAGGTACGATATCCCCAACCTCCGGGCTCTGGACCCCCAGAGCAGGGTGTGGATAGAAAAGTATTCATAAGGATGGGATATGCTCTCAGGCGTGGATAGGCGGTACAGGCATTTCAAGAGGTACCAGCAGATAGCGAGGGTGTTGTTCAAGTACGGGTTCAGCGAGATAGCTGACAGGCTCAGCCTCGCCGCCAGATTTAGGCTCGGCAGGAAGCATCGCAGGCCTGGGGAGGAGGCAAAGAGGGTATCCTATTCGGTCAGGTTCAGGATGGCGCTGGAGGAGCTGGGCCCTACTTTCATCAAGCTCGGACAGGTGTTGAGCATGCGCACCTTCCTCATCCCGCCAGAGTTGGCCTCCGAACTTAGCAAGCTCCAGGACGAGGTCTCCCCGGCCCCCTTCGAGGAAATCCGGGAGGTGGTGGAGAGGGAGCTGGACAGGCCCCTCTCCTCCTGTTTCCGGGAGTTCTCCGAGAAGCCCGTGGGTTCAGCTTCCCTCGCACAGGTCCACCCCGCCGTGACAAAGGAGGGGGGGGAGGTGGTGGTGAAGGTGCAGAGGCCCGGGGTGGAGGAGGTCGTCCGGGTGGACTTAGAGATATTGATGGACCTGGCGAGGTTGGTCGAGCGGTATATACCCGAGTCGCACCAGTACGACCCCACCGGGGTGGTGAGGGAGTTGGCTAAGACGACTAGAAGGGAGCTGAACTTCCGAAACGAGGTCCGCAACATAGAGCTTTTTTCGCGAAATTTCTCCGATTTCGATGGAGTGTATGTGCCGAAAGTATACCCGGAGCTGTCTTCCACCAGGGTCCTCACCTTAGAGCGCATCCGTGGGATAAAGATATCCGATTTAGAGGCCCTCAGAGCCGCTGGCATAGACTTCAAAGCTTTAGCCCTGACCGGCGCTCGTGCGGTGCTGAAGCAGATATTCGAAGATGGGTTCTTCCATGCTGACCCGCATCCTGGGAACCTGTTCGTGTTGGACGGAGGTGCGATAGCGCCGGTGGACTTTGGGATGATGGGGAGACTCGACGATCAGATGCGGGAGGAGCTGGCCGATGTCGCCTTTTACGTCCTGCAAATGGACATAGGCGGGCTCGTGCGAACGTTGCTCAGGCTGGGGATGCTTCCCGAGGATGCGGACCTGCGCTCCTTCGGGATGGACCTTTCGGACTTCGTGGACCGATATTACGGCCTTTCCTTAGGTCGGATCGACCTCAAGGAGGTCCTGCAGGAGGGTTACGAGCTTATACACCGGTACGGTCTGCGGGTCCAGCCCAACTGGATGCTCTTGGGCAGGGCTATGGGGACCTATGAGGAGGTCGGGAGGATGTTGGATCCGGACTTCGACCTACTTCCCATGGCCCGTCCCTACGTACAGAGGTTGATCCAAAGGCGGTTCGGCCTTAGAAGAGGGCTCAGGGAGCTGGTGGGGGTGGCGGACAGCATAAGGAAGCTCGTCCAGACCCTGCCCTCAGACTTGGAGAGGGTGTTCGGGAAGGCCGCCAAGGGGGAACTCGGCATCGAGCTCAGGCACAGAGGCCTCGAGCGGCTCATAAGCGAAGTGGACCGAGCCTCGAACCGTCTCGCTTTCGCCCTCGTGATAGCAGCCCTCGTCGTGGGGTCCGCCTTGGTGCTCCAATTAGACAAGGGGCCCTTTATGTTCGGATATCCAGCTTTCGGAGTGCTGGGGTTCCTTTTTGCGGGGGTCTTGGGGATATGGCTGGTTGTAGCGATCCTGCGCTCCGGGAGGATGTAAGGGAGGGCCTCCCCTTAGAGCGGGAGTGGCAGCGCAAGATCATCCACATAAGCTCTCTTCTCATCCCCCTGGGCCTCTGGCTCGTGCCCAGGGGTCCGGCGCTTGCGATATTGGGAGGGGTTACGGCGCTGTTCTTAGGGGCGGATTTCCTGCGTTTCTTCCCTACTCCCTTTCGGGGCTTCTTCTACCGGACCTTCGGGCCGCTTCTCAGGCCCCACGAGAGGAGGGACCTGACGGCCTCTTCGTACCTCCTGCTCGCCTCCTTCCTCTGTGCTTGGTGGTTCGGGGCGAGGGTGGCCATCTTGGCTACGCTGTATCTCATATTGGGGGATAGCTCCGCCGCCCTTGCGGGACGCCATATAGGCCGCACCAGGATATATGGGAGGAAGACCTTGGAGGGTAGCTTGGCGGGGCTCTCGGCGAACTTGGCCATAGCCTTTTGCCTGCCCCTGTTGCCTTTGAAGGCGGAGCTGGTGGGTGCTGTGGTGGCGGTCCTGGCGGAGTTGATCCCGGCGGTGGACGACAACCTGGTCATCCCCCTGACGGCCGGTGGGGTGATGTATTTGTTGACTTAGCATCAGAGGTCGAGCCCGGGATCTCCCATAAAGGAGGCATGACTGTAGCCGATGGCATGGGCATTGGGAGAGTTATATGCTCGAGGAGCTTAAGGAAGAGGTGTGCCGTAGAAACAAAGACCTTCTCAAGTACGGGTTGGTGGCCTGGACCAGCGGGAACGTGAGCGGTAGAGACTCCGAGACCGGCCTTGTAGTGATAAAGCCCAGCGGTGTGCCGTACGAGGAGATGGAACCCGAAGATATGGTGGTGGTGGACGGGGAGGGGAGGGTGGTGGAGGGGAAGCTACGGCCGTCGGTGGACCTGCCCCATCACCTCTTTCTCTACCGCCACCTGCCCGAGATGGGGGGTATGGCGCACACCCACTCCCCCTACGCCACGAGTTTCGCGGCTTTGGGAAGGCCCATCCCTGTGTACCTCACCGCTATAGCGGACGTATTCGGTGGATCTATCCCCTGCGCCAGGTTCGCCACGAACAGGGACGACGATATAGGGCGGGCCATATTGGAGGCCAAGGGGAGGGGGCCGGCTGTGATCCTGAGAAGCCACGGGATCTGGACGTTCGGGGCCACCCCGGCCGAGGCTGTCCGGGCTGCTGTTATGGTGGAAGAGGTTGCCAAGACCTGCCACTTAGCCCTCCTCTTAGGCCAGCCCGAGGAACTGCCACCGGAGGAGGTGGAGCGGTGGTGGGAGAGGTACCACACCAGGTACGGACAGGAGACCTGAGATATAGCCACAAAGAGGGGTTTCATTAAAGAGAACGATCATTTCTTGGAGATATAGATGCCCCGGCTTGAGCCCACGGTCGCCTACTCGGACTACAAATGCCACTATGAGGTAGACGGGGAAACCCAGGTCCCACCGGACGCCCTTTCCCCTGCTCGGAGGGCCGAGGAGGCCAGAAGGATAGAATTTTTACTTCGCATCGGGAGGTTCCGGAGGGGGGAGAGAGTGTTGGACTTAGGGTGTGGGGCCGGGTGGGTCACCAGGGAGCTTTCCGAAAAGGGAGTGCGAGTGGTGGGCCTGGACCTCTCAAAGCGGGGACTCCGCAAGGCCAGAACGGTGGCCCCAAAGGCGGCGTTTGTGTTCGGAGATGGGTACGCTTTGCCCCTCAGGGACGGGAGCTTAGACGGGGCCGTGCTATCGGAGGTCCTGGAACATCTGGCCCACCCCGAGGACATGCTCAGGGAGGTGCGCAGGACCCTCAGGCCTGGGGGCAAGTTGGTGGTATCGGTACCCTACAGGGAGGAGATCCGGTGGACACTGTGCGTGCACTGCAACCGCTTTACCCCAGTGAACGCCCACCTGCACAGCTTCGACGAAGGAAGCCTCTTCCGTCTCCTCTCGGATGCCGGTTTCGAGGACATATCCCTGAGGACTTTCTCGAACAGAGTTCTCGGAGTCTTAGGCTTTCCGAGGTGGAGCCTGAAGGGTCCCTACGTCCTGTGGTGGGCCGTCGATGAGGCCTTCGTGAGGTTCTTGGGGAGGGCTGGTTTCCTGGCCGCCACGGCCCGGAGGTAGGGGATGTTGGGGGGGTTCTGGGGCAGGGTCGGAGCGGTGGGTGCGGGGAAGTTGGCCTACGCGGCTTCGCTTTTGGGCGCTGAGTTGGCCTTAGCACGGCTGCTATCCCCCAAGGCGTTCGGAACGTATAAACAAGTCTGGGAGGTGTTCTACAGACCCCTCGTCCCCCTGGCGACCCTCGGAGTGCCCGCAGCCCTCTTCTATTTCTACCCGAGGACCCCGGAGCAGGAGAGGGGAAGGCTTATGGTGACGGCGGGAGGCACGCTCCTCGCATCCGGGGCCCTCGTCGCCTTATCGCTCTTCCTGCTTTCCCCTTTTTTCTCCTCCAGCCTCGGCAATCCCTACCTTCAGGACCTACTTCGCCCGTTCTCTCTGTACATAGGTGCGATGATAGCCTCCGCCTTCATCGAGCCCTTCCTCCTCTCGTCGGAAAAGATCAAGATTCTCTTAGCGTTATCCCTCATGCACTCCTTCTCCTTAGCCTGTATTTTGATCTTCCCAGTGGACCTGGGATACGGCCTGGGGGGAGCTTTTAGGTGGCTTTGCCTTTTAAGTGTCGGCAGAATGGCGTTCGTGTGGATATACGGGATCAGGGGTGCGGCGAGGGGGTTACGTAACCGGCCAGTCTTCGGCCCGTTGATGAGGTACGCTCTGCCTTTGGGCCTCAGCACCGCCTTAGGAGGACTTTCCATCTGGGTGGACAAGGCTGTGGTTTCGCTTTTCTACCCCCCGGCTGTAGCGGGGGTATATATGGTGGGGGCGAGGGAGGTACCCTTCGTGCCCATATTCTTAGGCTCAGTGAGTTCCGTGCTTTCGGCGGAGCTCAACCGCAGACACGGGGAAGGACCGGAAGCCATGGTGGCGATATGGGGGAGGGCCGCCCTCAAGGTGGGGGCAGCCGTTTTCCCCTTATTCCTCTTCCTATTCGCCTTCGCAGGGAAGTTGCTGCCTTGGGCCTTTGGGGATGGCTTTTCGGGGGCGGTCCTGCCCTTCAGGCTCTATTTGGGGATGTTGCCCCTCAGGGCGGCGGCATATGGACCCCTCGTGGCGGCACTTGGCCGTCCGAACCTGGTGCTCGTGGGGGTCGTCGGGGACCTGGTCGGAAACGCCGGTCTGAGCTTGTTTTTGGTCCCCCGGGTCGGTCCGTGGGGGGCGGCCTTCGCCACATCCCTTATGACCTATCTCCACGTGGCCTTCCTCCTCTGGGCCATCTGCAGGCTCTCCGGACTTCCCCTCTCTCGCCTTCTACCCTGGAGCGGCATGGCCCGGACGGCGGGATGCGGACTTTTGGGGCTCGGGGCTTCCTTGCCGTTTTTAACCCTGAATTTCCCTTTCCTCTCCATAGCAACCGGGGCAGGGGCTTTCGGGGTCGTCTACCTCTTAGCCCTCAAGCTTTGGACGGGAGAGAGGATGTAAAATAGGTGACTTTCAAAGTGCGAGGACAGTAGTAAGTCCATAGTGTATTGGCGATTAGCTACTCCGGCTTGAAGAGTTTCGGGCTTTACAAGGCCCGTAGGAAATTGAAATTTTTATATCTGTGAGCCTTGTCTTTCCGGGCAAGGGGGGCAATCCTATAGTCGGAAGGTGTGCTTTGAAATCCGATAGTATCGCCTTATGCTGCTTGGGCCTTGAGGCTTTAAGGGCTCCTGAAGATCGGGTAAAACGAGCTTCGGTCAGGTTCAGGGACAGGCTACTTGGGTTTCATTTTTCCCTTCGGTGCAGCAGAGGTCGAAGGATGGCCCGATTACGAGTTGTGTTTATATTTGGGGCGCTCGGCGGATTGTCAAGAGTGGGTCAGAAAGGAAGGAACATGGTCCCATTTGTTCCATTTCTTCAGGCAATAAGTTGATGAAAAAGCTTGACATGATGTTCATAGGTTGTTATATTTGGGGTTGCATTTTGGAGGAGAAGGAATGTATCACGGGATTCTGCTTGAGATTAGTTTGATGTTGCAGTCT
>DTXA01000476.1 GCA_012962735.1 Candidatus Latescibacterota bacterium | reverse complement strand
TTCGAGAAAACGGCCTCTGTTGGTGTTCTTAGAGGATCTGCATGGGGCGGATGACCGTACGCTGAGCGCGGTGGAGGCTCTGGCCGGGGAGATCGGGAGCTTTCGGATCCTGTTGATCGCCTCGTATCGGTCGGAGGAGGCGTCCGAAGGACTCTCCGAGAGGATGGGGCGGATGAGGACTAAGGGACGGTGCGATGTGATGGAACTCGGGGGACTCTCTGAGGAGGATATGCCGGAGATGGTGGAGGATGTGGCCGGGCCGGTGGAGGTGCCGAAACTCTTCTTGAGCGAGTTGCATCGTAGGACAGGGGGCCATCCGCTGTTTATCGTGGAGATGCTTAAGCTCTTGGACGAAAAGGGGGTGTTTGCCGGTCGGAAGGTGGTACAGGGATGGGAGCGGAGTATGTCCCGTGTGCCTTCGCTGGTTCGGGATGTGCTCCGAAGGAGGGTGGATCGTCTCTCAGAGGAGGATGTGAAACTGCTTGAGTGGGCTTCGGTGCAGGGGGAAGTGTTTTCGGTGGAGATGCTCTCGTCCCCACTGAGGATGGAGAAGGCGGAGGTTCTGACGAGATTGGGGGAGCTGGAGCGGAGGCATCGGATGGTGCATGCGGTCCAGGAGGGCTATCGGTTTGATCACGTGCTCCTGAGGGATGTTCTGTATGAGGGGATGGCGGAGGGCTTGAGGCGGGAGGTGCACGGCCGCATTGGGGAGGTTCTAAGAGAGCGATATGGGGAGGATGTGGAGCCGGTGCTGTTTGAGCTGGCACATCATGTGGTTCGTTCTGCGGACTATGACAAGGCGGCGGGGTACCTCCTCCGGGCGGGGGAGAAGGCGCAGACGCTCTATGACAGCGAGGGCGCGGTCGTCTGGTATCGTCGGGCACTGGAGGCATTGGAGAAGAGCGAAACGGGTGGATCGAAGGCGCAGAAGACGGAGGTATATGAGCGTTTGGGGGATGCGTACCGTCTGTGCGGGAGGCCCGATGAGGCCATCGAGAGCTATACGCGGCTGTTGGAGACGGCGAAGGATCGGGGGGTGCGATCGAGGGCAAAGCAGCGAATCGGGTGGGTCTATCAGGGGAAGCACGAGGCGGCGGCAGCCTTGCGCTATCTCAAAGAAGCATTGGAGGAGCTCGGTGAGGAGGGGCGATCCGTGGAGGCGGCGAGGATCTACCTAAATATGGCGATGGTGCACCGGCTGCATGGGGTGGACTATGACCGGGCCTTTGCGCTGAGCGAGGAGGCATTACAGATTTTAGAGGGTACGGATCACCTTAGGGAACTGGCGAGGGCCTATCGAGGCGTGGGATTCTTCTATGGAACCAAGGGGGAGGATTCGGAGAGGGGGATGGATGTTCTTCAGAGGAGTCTGGAGCTGAGCGAGAAAGCCGGGGATCTGTACGATGCGGCGATGCCGTAAGTAGGTGGACAAAATTAACTTCATAAAAT
>DTXA01000475.1 GCA_012962735.1 Candidatus Latescibacterota bacterium | reverse complement strand
TTACGTACTCGTCCAGCCCGGCCTTTATGTCCTCGGGCCTGGGCAGGGACTCCAGGCTCAACCCAGGAGGGGTATGGCCCTCTTCCGCTAAGATCTCGTCGCACATCCGCACACAGTCCGAGCATATGTTCACCCCGGGACCCTGGATGAGCTTGTGCACCTGATTCTGGGTCCGGCCGCAGAAGGAACATCTCAGTTCTGGGAGCCTGCGCGCCATATCAGGATTCCTTCCAGAGTTTGCGGTAAGCCATGATCTCGTCCACGATGCCGTAGCCCTTGGCCTCCTCCGCGCTCATTATGAAATCCCGGTCGGTATCCCGCTCGATGCGCTCTAAGGGCTGGCCCGTGTGTTCCGAGAGGATGTTGTTTATCCTGTCCCGGAGCTTCACGATCTCCCGGGCGTGTATCTGGATGTCGGCAGCCGCCCCCTGCAGGCCGTACATCCAGGGCTGGTGGATGACCACCCTGGCGTTGGGAAGGGCGTAGCGTTTGCCCTTAGTCCCCCCAGCCAAAAGCACCGCCGCCATACTGGCGGCCTGCCCGAGGCATATGGTGCTCACCTCGGGTTCTATGTACTGCATCGTGTCGCATATGGCCAGGCCGGCCGAGATGCTTCCGCCGGGAGAGTTGATGTATAGGTACACGTCCTTCTCCGGGTCCTCGGAAGCGAGGAACAACATCTGAGCGATTACCAAGTTGGCCACCGTGTCGTCTATGGGCGAGCCTAACACGATTATACGGTCCCTCAGCAGACGGGAGAAGATGTCGTAAGCCCTCTCCCCCCTTCCGGTCTGCTCTATTACGATCGGGACTAAGCTCATATCAGCTCCTTTACCGAAAAGATACGTCGTATCGTCGACCCTAACTGGGCACCAAGATCGGCGTATAATCGGGGCTTACCTGTAGTTCCTCTATCTGGGCCCGGGACTCCAGGAAGTCCCACACTTTCTCCTCCAAGATGTCATCACGAATCCGCTCCCAACCTCCGCCTTCCATATAGGCCCTCTTAAGAGATTCAAATGGCCTTCCCTCGGAACGTGCCCTGAGGCGCACGACCTCCTCGACCTCCTCGTCCGAAACGGCGATCCCCTCCTGTTCCGCTATGGCCTTCAGAGTCCACCTGGCCTTGATCTCTCTAAGGATCCGGTTCCTGCTTTCCCTCCTGACCTCTTCGTTCACCTCCTTCCCCTCCCGACGCATCTCCTCGGTAAGGGCGTCGAGGTAACGTTCCACCAGGCGTTCCGGAACTGGAACCGGATTTTTGTCCAGTAGTTGGTTGAGAATCTCCGCACGCAGCTCTTGGCGGGATAGGTCGTCCAGCCTATGTTGTAGGTACTCCCGTACGGCCGAGCGCATCTCCTCGAGGCTTGTGTATCCCTCGTCCCGCGCGAACTCGTCGTCCAGTTCTGGGAGGGTCTTCTCGTACACCTCCCTTACAACCACCCGATAGCCCGCCCGAACCGGGTTGCCGGAGGGGTCCTGTCGCTCGAGGAAGACCTGACGTTCCTCCCCCCTTCTGGCCCCGAGGAGCTGTTCCTCGAATTCCCGTCCTAACCCCGAACGCCCCAGCTCAACGAGGACATCCTCCCAGCGGTGTCCGATGATGGGGAGCCCGGAGGCGTCGATGCTCTGGACGTCCATCCGCACCAGATCCCCCCATCTCGCCTCCCGAGGCACGGTTCGGATCTGGGCGTGGCGTTCCCTGGTCTCCTCCAGCCACCTGTCCACGTTCTCCTCAAGCACTCTAAAGGATCTCCGGGTGGCCCTGAGGCCGGTGTAGTCCACCTTTAGCTTCGGTTGGACATCCACGGTGGCGGTGAAGCGGAACCGCTCTCCGGGTCGGTAGTCGATCTGTCCGAGTTGGGCCTGGAAGAGGGGCTCTATCCCGAGCTGTTCCCTGGCCTCCCGGTAGAACTTCTGGATGAGCCTTTGGAAAACCTCTCCCTGTATGGCCTGGCCGAAGTGGGCCCGGATGAGGGAGAGGGGGGCTTTGCCCTTGCGGAAGCCCGGGAGCTGGATGTCCTTCTGGTACTCCCTGTAAGCCCGGTCCAGTTCCCTCTCCACCTCTTCCACCGGGGCCTCTACCTCTATCTCACGCCGGGTGGCGTCTATCTCCCGCACGGATGCCGTGACCATAGCTCCTCCGAGGTATTATGTCCAGAATGGCCATCTCTTTAATATGAAACCAAATGAAGGTTCCCCTAAAAAGTATCGGAGCCAAGTGTATGGCCATTGGATTGCGAGAGGGGGGACTCGAACCCCCACGGGAATACCCACCAGATCCTAAATCTGGCGCGTCTGCCTGTTCCGCCACTCTCGCTCC
>DTXA01000474.1 GCA_012962735.1 Candidatus Latescibacterota bacterium | reverse complement strand
TCCACGCCAACCCCGTATTTGGAGATGGCCCTTAGCGAGCCGGCATCTTTGATCACCCGCGCGGTCAAAGGATCGATTCCCACGATGATACCCTCGACCCCGGCTAGCTCCCTGATGAGCTCTTCCTCGGTAAAAGGCCTGCCATGGGGGTTCCATTTGAGCACGAATCCTGCTTCTTCAAGCATGGAGGTCGCGGCTGTATCCAGGCGGAACGAACGAGGGGTGATAAGCACCTTGGTAGGCATGTTCAACCACCTGAAAGAGGAGGCATGAAGCTCACCACATCGCCATGACGGAGCTTCGTATCCAGCCCGGCCAACTGCTGTGCCCCCTTTCCGTTCACGGTGATAAAACAGGAGGAGACCAACTCCTTAATGCCGTACCTCTGACACACCTTGTCCATCAGGTCCCGCAACCTGCTCCCGGCCTCAAGCTCCACTTCCTCCTCACTGCAGGCCGCTTTTTCGCTGATAGAGAGGAAATATCTGACTTTTACCCACATGTCAGCCAAAACCGAGCATGTCCAGTCCCAACCTCTGGAGGGTGTTCACCGTTGGTTTCCCCTCGGCGTCCCATCCCCGGGAGGTGTAGTAATCGTCGAGGAGCCGATTGTATTTTTCCGGATCCATTACATGCCCCTGAGCCGGCCCTTCAGGGAGCGGTTCCTTCATAAGCCTCCCTGGGAGCAAGTCTTCGTGGCGTGCATATCCCTCCCTGTTGAGGATAAGCCGTTCGAGGTTATAAATCCGTTCTCCGATCTCCATTAGGCTGGGGGTGAGTTCCATGCCGGTCAGAGCCTCTAGGACTTGTCCGGTGGGGGAATCGGTAAACCCGTAACCGCCCCGCACCACGGTGCAGATCCCCAAGGAATCGACGTAGGCCCGATTGTCCTGGATCTTCTTTATGAGTTCCCCTTTGCCCTCTACAGCGAACCGGTCGTATTCTTTGGTGAGGAGCTCGGCACGGATACTCCATCCCCCTACATTGTGACAAGCCCCACGGCTAGAAGTCCCATAAGTAAGGGCATTCCCGTAGAACGCCCGGGGATCATAAGCGGCTAGTGG
>DTXA01000473.1 GCA_012962735.1 Candidatus Latescibacterota bacterium | reverse complement strand
GAGGAGGTCTTCGCCTCACCCTGGGACAGGGCCCGGGAGGAGGCCTTTGCGAGGAGGTTATTGGACGAGGACGCCACATCGTCGTTGGACT
Source organism: Candidatus Latescibacterota bacterium (assembly GCA_012962735.1). Taxonomy (GTDB): domain Bacteria; phylum Latescibacterota; class 4484-107; order B68-G9; family B68-G9; genus B68-G9. Next base: position 1,389 of record DTXA01000473.1, on the reverse strand, counting down.
TGTCCCTCTCCCTTGATTACGAGGAGGACCGAGGGGACAGGTATTACTTCGAATACACCTATATCCTGAAGCTCCAACACAACCGGGATGCCCCAGGATATATGGAGGGGAAGATGCGCCTGTTCCTGCGCCGGGACCCTTTGGGAAACTGGAGCATAGCACTATGGGAGGACGAGAAGACCGGGGATACGCCGACCGTAGGGGAACTGCGAGCGAGGTTCTAATCCCTCAAAGGAGGTGGTAATATGCTCAGGAAGGTGCTCCTCGCCGTGGTGATGGGGACCTTAGGATGTTGGAACCCGTTCAGCCCTCCCGTCACCGAGCCGCCGGGGGGACAGAATGAACTCCCACCATTGGACACCCCTGAACATGTATTGGAGAACTTGAACTATGCTATGAACCACAAGGACATAGAGATCTACGAGCTGGTGCTGGACGATGACTACTGGTTCCGAGAGCCCAACGAGTTCGACGACGAGCTTGACGACGGATGGGGCAAGGAGAGGGATGTGGAGTTGGTCCGGAAGGTGTTCGAGTTCTTCGATGTCTTCGAATACAAACTGCTCGGCGGCCAACGATGGCGGGAGTTCGGCAGCGACACAGATTCCCTTCAAGCACAGCTGGGTGTTAACATCGAGGATAAAATATTAGAAAAGGGAGACCCCGACGACCATCCGGGTGAGGTTTGGGAGGTATTCTCCCGGCCGGTGGATATGTATATGTACAACTACGCCGAAGATCAGGGGTATATCGTGAATCAACTCTTTGAGTTCAAGATGCGCAAAGGAAAGGACGGCCTCTGGCGCATCGTCCGCTGGACCGACTACCCCTGGAACCCCTGAGGAGGGGCTATGCACGAAGCCTACCTGTATGAACGGCTGGAAGACAGCAAGGTCCGGTGCTTCCTGTGCGGGCATCGGTGTACTGTCGCCGATGGGAAGCGGGGGATATGCGGGGTGCGGGAGAACAGGGATGGGACATTTTACTCTTTGGTATACGGCACCCTGATAGCCCAGCACGTGGACCCCATAGAGAAGAAGCCCCTCTTCCACTTCTTCCCGGGAAGCCGGGCCTATTCCATAGCCACCGTCGGCTGCAACTTCCGCTGCCTCCACTGCCAGAACTACGACATCTCCCAGATGCCCCGGGACCACGGCGGGATAACTGGGGAGGGGGCCTCCCCGGAGGACGTGGTCCGGGCCGCCCTGCGGGCGGGGTGCAGAAGCATATCCTACACGTATACCGAGCCGACGATATTCTTCGAGTTCGCCTTTGAAACCGCCCGCCTTGCGCACGGCCGGGACCTTTACAACAACTTCGTCACCAACGGGTACATGACCCCCGAGGCCCTGTACGACACAGCGCCCTTCTTGGACGCGGCCAACGTAG
>DTXA01000472.1 GCA_012962735.1 Candidatus Latescibacterota bacterium | reverse complement strand
ATGGACATAGGCTGTTACCGGGGTCTGCGGCACAGGCTCGGGCTTCCGGTGCGGGGGCAGCGCACCAGGACGAACGCCCGGACCAGGAAGGGGCCCCGGAGGCCGATCGGACGGGGGAAGAAAAAGGGTTAAGGAGGTGATACCTTGGCTAAGAGGAGGGGACGCAGGAGGGAGCGCAGGACGGTTGAGCCCACTGGAATCGCCCACGTCAAGGCGACTTTCAACAACACCATCGTGACCATCACCGATTCCCAGGGGAATGTGGTGACATGGGCCTCTGGGGGGAAGATCGGGTTCAAGGGGGCCCGGAAGGGTACGCCGTTTGCGGCGCAGTTGGCCGCCGAAAACGCTGCCAAAGAGGCGATAGCCATGGGGATGAAGAAGGTCGAGGTCCGGATCAAAGGGCCCGGCGCTGGCCGGGAGACTGCAGTGCGAGCGCTGCAGACGGCCGGGTTGGCCATAACAGCCATCAAGGACGTTACGCCCATCCCACACGACGGGTGCCGTCCCCCCAAGCGCCGGAGGGTATAGAGGAGGTAGAATATGGCCAAGTATACGGGGCCGAGCTGCAGGCTTTGTCGACGGGAGGGGATGAAGCTGTTCCTGAAGGGGGAGAGGTGCATTTCGCCAGCGTGTGCGTTCGAGCGAAAGGGGTTCCCGCCCGGGCAACACGGCAGGAGCGTCCAGCAGAAGCTCTCCGTATACGGATTGCAGCTCAGGGAGAAGCAGAAACTTAAGCGTATCTATGGACTTTTGGAGACCCAGTTCCGCCGGTACTTCGAGATGGCCGAGCGTATGCCGGGGAACACTGGGGAGAATTTGTTGCAGCTTTTAGAGCGGCGGCTGGACAATGTGGTGTATCGGCTGGGATTCGCCCCCTCCCGGAAGGCCGCCAGGCAGTTGGTGTCGCACGGTCATTTTCTGGTGAACGAGCGCAAGGTGGATATCCCCTCTTATCTGGTCTCTCCTGGGGATGTCATACGTGTGCGGGATAAGAGCAGGGATTTAGCCATCGTTCACGCCTCCCTGCGCCGGGCCAGGGGCCGGGAGCTTCCTTGGTTGCAGTTGGATAAGTCGAGACTCAGCGGATCTGTGGTGGAGATTCCGAGGCGGGAGGACATCCCGACGCGGGTACAGGAGCGTCTGGTGGTGGAGTTCTTCTCCAGATAGGGCACTACTTCGCAAGGGGCGAGTATGGAGCTTAAGGATTTCTGTATGCCCAGTGCGGTGGAGATCGAAAGCTCTACCCGAAGTTCCATCTACGGCAAGTTCATAGTACAACCCTTGGAACGAGGCTTCGGGACGACCTTGGGGAACGCCCTCAGGAGGGTGTTGTTGTCCTCCATAGAGGGCTCCGCTATAAGGGCCATTCGGATAGACGGGGTACAGCATGAGTTCTCCACGATACCTGGGGTCTTAGAGGATGTGCAGGAGATCATCTTGAACCTCAAGGAGGTCCGACTTAAGCTATACGGCGACGGTGAGAGGATCCTGGTGGTGGAGAAGGAGGGGGCTGGGGAGTTGAGGGCGGAGGACCTGCAGGTGGACCCGAGGGTGAAGGTGCTCAACCCGGAGCACCACATCGCAACCCTCGACGACTCCGCCCGGTTCCGGGCGGAGTTGGTCGTGGGGAAGGGCCGAGGTTATGTGCCGGCCGAGGAGAACAAGCGACCGGACCAGCCCATAGGGACCATAGCGATGGACGCCATATACTCCCCAGTGCGGCGGGTGAACTATTACACCGAGAACACCCGGGTGGGTAGGAGGACGGATTACGATAAGCTCATATTGGAGGTCTGGACGGACGGGACGGTGAGCCCGGAGGAGGCGGTCTCCTCAGCTGCGAGGATCTTGGTGGAACATCTGAAGTTCTTCTTCAGTTTCAAGGTGGTCGAGGAGGGGGGGGAGGAGATAGTGGACGAAGAAGTGGAGCGGATGCGGAGGATCTTGGATATGAGCGTGGACGATCTGGAGCTTTCGGCTCGAGCGGCCAACTGCCTCCGGGCCGCAGGCATCCATTCGTTGAAGGACCTGGTGCAGAAGACAGAGCAGGAGATGTTGAAGTACCGGAACTTCGGTAAGAAGTCCCTTCAGGAGCTCTCGGAGAGCCTTAAGCGGCTGGGGTTGCACTTCGGGATGGACGTCACCCCGTATCTCACCCCCGAAGAGCAGGAGCAACTGAGGGCCGAGGAGGGGGAGAAGGAGGCGTGATGCGGCACAGAAAGAAGGGAAGGAAACTGAATCGGACGGCAGCCCACCGCAGGGCGCTGTCCGCGAACTTGGCGGCGGCCCTGTTCGAGAGGGAGTCCATAAAGACGACTTTGGCCAAGGCAAAGGAGGTCCGTCCCTTAGCGGAGCGGCTGATCACACTGGCCAAGCGAGGGGACCTGGCAGCCAGAAGGCGGGTTTTGAGGGTGGTCAGGGATAGGAAATTGGTATACAAGTTGTTCAACCAGATAGCACCCCGGTTCGTCGACCGTCCAGGGGGGTATACACGCATCGTGCATCTGGGGCACCGGGCCGGTGACGGGGCTCCTATGGCGGTATTGCAGCTGGTGGAGGCGAAGGCCGAGGAAGGTTGAGGGACGAGGTGAGATCTTCGGACCGTATTACCCAAGCTCCCTGTGGGCTTGGGTTTTCTTTGTAATCTCGAAAAGTTCTTCGCCGGGATACTCTTCGGGGGCTCTTGTATTAGACCGAAAGAGAGGCCTCCTTAAGGTGAACGATCGTTCACTGAAGATATATTTTTGAACCAGATGGGAAAGGGTATTGACATAAGTTTCGTAAAAGGTTATATTCCCGAATGTCAGGGATAGGTCGAACCTCACACAGAAAGGAGGGGACGGTGAGCAAGGTTTACTTCGACGTGCGGGACATAGCTAAGGCGCTTCGATTGGGGTTCAGTGGAAAGAAGATGGCGTTGGGCTTCGTAGGGGTTGTGTTGGGGTATGTAGGATACGCCATCTTGGCCTATCTGGCTTTGTTGGCCGGGGGATATCCCTTTGGGGAGATATGGGGGAGTTACAAGTTCTACCCCTGTGTGGCCGGGTTGTCCCTGCCCTGGTACAGTTGGGTGATATATGGGGTCGGGGTGGTCTTCTGGGTGCTCGTCCTGTTGGCGACCGCGGCCGGGATCGTCAAGATCGCCTACCGACAGCTTAAGGGCGACGAGTTCTATTCCTTAGGGGATGCAAAGAAGTTCCTGAGGAACAACTGGAAGGCGGCGGTGCTCTCCCCCTGTGTGATCTTAGCGGTTCTGGCCTTTCTGGTGATCACGGGGATCATAATAGGGCTTCTGGGCCGGATACCTTACGTGGGCGAGCTCGGGTTCAGCATAGGGCTGCCTGTGGTTTTCGGGGGGAGTCTGTTCGCCGTGTTCACAGCGGTCGTGTTCGCGTTTTCGCTTCTGCTTTCGCCTGCGGTGGTGGGCACTGCGGAGGAGGACACTTTGGAGACCATAGTCCAGTCCTTCTCGACCGTGTGGAGCCAGCCTTGGAGGTTGGTGCTCTACGAGGTGCTGTTAGGGGTCTACGTGGTCTTAGCGACAGCGCTGTTCGGGGCTTTCGCGATGGTAGCACTGTGGCTTATGAACCAGGCCTGCGGGCTGCTGATGGGACAGAAGATGGGCGAGCTTACGGCCGTGGCCTTAGGGTACCTGCCCAGTGGGCTTTGGTCGGCCATAGGGGCGAAGCTTGGGGGATTGCCCTTGCAGGTAGGTGCTGGGGCCAAGGGAACGGTGCTGGTCTCCGGAGTGATAGGAGGGATATGGCTTGCGTTGATATTGGGGTTCGTGCTGTCGTACGGGTGGACAAGTTGGGCTGTAGGGCAAGGGATCATCTATCTGATATTGAGGTATAAGAAGGACCAGGAGAACCTGTTGGAGCGGAAGGAGCGGGAGGAGGAAGAGGCTAAGGAAGAGCTCAAGGAGGAGGCCGAGGAGAAACCGGAGGAAGAGGAGACCCGGGAAAATCGCCCTGAGGGGTGACGCTATAGAGGCCGCCGGACTCCGGCGGCCTCGATCGTTTCGGGGGCCCTAAGATCTTCAGTTGGCCTATATTAGACCGAAGAGGAATGGACGTTTTAAAGTGAGCAGTTATTCCTTGGGGATATTATCGGCCTTCGTGGCCGTTTTGACCCTCTGGACCCCAGCCTGGGGTGTGCCCTGTGGGGGAGGGAGCGACGGGGTCGTGGAGTCACAGGGCAGACAACACGTGGTGGTGCTGTTCGCCACGTTCGCTGGGTCCCCCCATGCGGGGAAGGCTCCCCCGGGGTTCGCCGGGAGGCTCTTCGACCACGAACTGGAGGGGAGCTTCTCCCACTTCTTCCGGGAGATGTCGGGGGGGGCCTTCGAGGTGGAAGGGGAGGTCATACCGAAGGTATACGCCTCGGACGGGCCGGTAGAGGATTATCTGGCCCCGGACCCTTTCCAGAAGGGCCGGTACGGGGACTTCAACCGGGAGGTGCTGCGGAAGGCGGACAGGGAGGTGAACTTCGGGCTCTTCGACAACGACGGCCCGGACGGGATACCGAACTCGGGGGACGACGACGGGTACGTGGACTTCCTCTTCGTGAACGTGTTGGACGCCCCCCAGGAGGGGTTCCTGTTCAAAAGGGCCACCGGGATCGAATCCCTGGGGCTGGAGGAGCCCTTCGTGACAGACGACCCCGGAGGGCCGTTCGGCCACATCATTATATGGAAGGGGTCCACCCAGAGGGTATGGGCCTTCTCCCAGGCTGTCGGGGTGATGGCGCACGAGTACGGACACGCCCTCGGCTTGGAAGACCTGTATGATACTTCCTTTCTGAACCGGCCTGACCAGCCACCGGAGGAGGACGGGGCCGGGATAGGCTCGTGGGGGCTGATGGGATGGGGGGGGATAGGGTGGCACGGGGACGACGGTCCAAATTCCCTCTGTGCCTGGAGCTTAGAGAAGTTAGGATGGGTTGAAGTAGTTCCCCTCGAGCGGGACACCACCGTGACCTTCGAGCCGGTGCGGGTTTCCCGGAAGGTGTACAAGATCCCTTTAACCGACAGGCAGTACTTCCTGGTAGAATACCGCAGGGCCAGGGACAGCTATTACGACAGAAACATACCGGCCGACGGGCTTTTGATATGGCACGTGGACCTTATGGGGAGCAGCGGGGACGAGTCCCACAAACTGGTGGACTTAGAATGTGCGGACGGGCTCTATGCGGATAAGGGATATCCGGAGGGGCGGGCTCCCGACCCAGAAAGTGGCATGGACAACTTGGACTTCTGGGCCCACGACGAGGCTTACCGGGCTGCCCATATGGGAAATCGGGGGGACGCCACCGATGTGTTCGACGGGGTGTGGTTCAGGGAGTTCACGGCATTCACCAACCCCACCCCTGACGGGTATTACGTGGAAGGGGATCGAGCGTTCCAGCGGGTATCGGCCGGGATAGCCGTGCGGGACATAAGGAGGAAGGGGGGGTATATGGCGGCGGAGGTCCTGGTGCGCCACTGGTCGGGGCCGATCTTTGGGGAGGTGGTGTGGTCTGGGGAGGTGAGGGTGTTCGGGGACGTGTGGATAGGGCCTGGGGGGAGCCTCACCATTCTGCCGGATACCAGGATTTCCTTCGAGCCCGCCGATGAACTACGGGATGGGGAGGACCCGGAGAGGATCGAGATCAGGGTCTCGGGAGTTATGAAGACCAAGGAACGGAGCTGGTACAAGGTCCCTTCTGTGGCGATAGGCCGAGAGGGAGTGGAGTGGGTGGGGATCGTGATGGAGGACGGAGACCTGGACCTGGCCAATGTGTCCTTAAAGGGGGCCAGGTGTGGTGTGCGAGGGAGGGGGAGGGCGGGAAGGGTGAGGCTCAGCTGGTCAGTGTTCTCGGGGAACGAGGAGGCCATCCGGATAGAGGATTGGCTGGGGACTGTGGAGCTTTTGGGATGCTCGGTGCGGGGGAACGGGGAGGGGGTTTACGTAGACGCTGGGAGGGTCTTCGTAGAGCACACTGCCTCTTACCGAAACGGAGGGGCTGGGTTTGTGCTCTCCGCGGACTCCCTGCTCTTCAGGTCCTCGGGGGCGGTGGAGAACGGGGGTGCCGGGCTCCGGATAGATGGGACGGAAAGGGCGCGGGTATTCAATGCGACCTTCCGGGACAACGGGAAGGTCGGGCTGGAGGTCCTGCGGTCCGTCTTAGAGCTCTCGATGGCCGAGGTGACGGGGAACCGAGAGGGGGGGATGCGTGCCGAGGACGCCTGGATCTCCCTACAGGGGTTCCACATCCATTCCAACCGGGGATTCGGTCTGCGGGCGGTCCGAAGCTCCGGGGATGTCCGGGAGGGCCGGTTTCGGGAGGAGGAGGTAGCCCTCTGGTGCACGGCCTCCTCCCTCCATGTCTCCCAAAGCCTCTTCCAGGGAAACGACCTGGCCGTCCTCTGCGATGCCGGTCCCCTGCCCGCCTTGGCCTTCAACAGCTTCCTGGGGAACGCCCTGGGGATGCGCAACACATCCAGGAAATCTCTGGACGCCAAGAACAACTGGTGGGGGACCCTATCGGCCGGGGAGATCTCTGCAGGGGTAGAAGGCCCGGTCGAATGGAACCCCTTCCTGACCTCGGACCCCACCGGCCAGATGGGCATAAGGTTGGGAGCTGGATTTCCAAACCCGTTCAGCAGTGAAGCCTCCCTCCCATTCCAGGTTCCGTGGACCGTCGGAGGGGGGTGGAGGGTGCGTGCGGTGGTTTGGGACCTGTTGGGGAGGGTCGTGCGGGTCCTGGACGACAGGACCTTCCCGCCCGGGCGTCACATCCTGCGGTGGGACGGCAGGGACGATAGCGGGAGGCAGGTGGCCTCGGGGCGATACGTGGTGGAGTTCACCCTGTACGACCCAGAGGGTTACGCCCACTCCCGGAAGTGGTTCGTGCTTTCTCTGATCCGGTGAAGGGAGGGAATATATAGCTCCAAAAAGTTCTTCGCTTCGCTGGAGGCATATATGTTGACATGGGTGTGCATCGGGGAATTAGAGGTGAGCCGACTGATATTGGGGGGCAATCCGTTCAGCGGGTTCTCCCACCAGTCCCCGGAGAGGGATGCGGAGATGAAGCATTACTACACCACAGCCCGGATCAAGGAGACCTACCGCCAGGCGGAGGCGTTGGGGGTCAACACCCACATCGGCCGGGCGGACCACCACATTATGAGGGTACTTTTGGAGTACTGGGACGAGGGGGGGGACATCCAGTGGATAGCCCAAACTTGCCCGGAGCTGGGGAGCATAGCCAGAGGGATTCAGAACGCCGTGCAGGGGGGAGCGAAGGCGTGCTTCGTGCACGGCGGTGTGATGGACCACCTCTTCGCCCTGGGGGAGATGGGGGAAGTTGTGGACGCGATCAAGATGATCCACGACGCTGGGATGCCCGCGGGTGTGGCTGCGCACAACCCCGAGGTACTGGAGTGGGCGGAGGAACACTTAGAAGTCGAGTTCTACATGTGTTCTTACTACAACTCCGCCCGGAGGGACCAGAACCCAGAGCACGTGCCAGGTGCGAGGGAGTGGTTCTGGCCCGAGGACAGGGAGAGGATGGCACGGACGATCCAAGTACTCTCTAAGGTACTCTCTAAGCCGGCGATCCACTAT
>DTXA01000471.1 GCA_012962735.1 Candidatus Latescibacterota bacterium | reverse complement strand
GGACGTAGGTTAACAAGGTGACGAAGATCGACACATTCACCTCCCAAAAAGCTCCTCTACCTTCACCCTCCTCCCGGTACGGGCGGAAAGCACCGAGGCGAACACCACCGCGAGGCTCCTTATGTTGTCCCTGCCCGAGGTCTCGGGCTCCCTCCCCTCCCTTATGGAACTTACGAACTCGTGGAGGGAGTAATCCTGGTTCGTCAGGGGCATGTCCACAAGCTCCGCCTTCCTCCTTCCCTTCGTTCCAGCAGAAAGGTACAACTTGTCGTTATCCCACAGCAAGCTCCCCTCCGAGCATGCGAACCTCCACCTTCCGTTCCACGTTGTCTCGAACCCCCGGGTTACCCAGCTTCCGGAGTACGATATCAAGGTGCCGTCCGCCATCTTCAACACCATGAAGAAGCTCGGATCGTGTCTGAACCAGCTCCATGTGGGTCTGAAGCTCTCCACCTGCACCCACTCTACATCCGAATCCAGGAGGTACCTCATAAGGTCGAAGTGATGTATGGACATGTCAACCAAAAGTGGATATTCCATCTCCGTGCGGAACCCCACGAACCTCGGTCCCTTCTGAAATTCCACAACCACGTACTCCACCTTCCCCTTCGCCCTCTCCCCCAGAAGCTCCCTTATGGTCCTGGGCACGGGATTGAACCTGTAGTTCTGGCTCACCATGTACACCCTTCCCGCTTCATCGGCCGCCCGGACTATAGCCTTGGCATCCTCCATGCTCAAGGCCAGGGGCTTCTCGGAAAGGACATGCCTCCCCGCCTTCAGGGCCTTGAGTGTTATCTCGGTCCTGAAGGTGGGAGGTGTCACGTCCAGGACTGCGTCCGCCTCGACCTTACCTAAGGCTTCCTCGAAGTTCGTGAAGAGCTCGTCCACCCCCAGCTTCTCCCCGGCCTCCTCGAGGGCCTGCTGGTCCACATCGACCAGCCCCACGACCTCCACCTCCTCAGAACGTGCGAGCACCTCCACCCACCCCCTTCCGAACCCTCCTACCCCGACCTGGATCACCCTCAGCTTCATCTCCCCTCCTCTCATAGCGACCTCAGGAGCTCCCTAGCCCTAAGCGCGCTTCCCCTGGCGTGCTCCGTGTTGAGCTCTAAAGCTCCGTAACCAGAAAACCCCTGCCCCTCGAGCTCCGCCGCCACAGCCCTCCAATCTATCGTCCCGTCGCCTGGCACCAGGTGCTCGT
>DTXA01000470.1 GCA_012962735.1 Candidatus Latescibacterota bacterium | reverse complement strand
CTTCGCACTTCGCACTTCGCATTTCGATCCTCCCCCTCCAGCTCTGCCCTCGCCTGCTCCATACATCGAAGGGCCTGCTCCGCCTGGTGCTGATGTTGATGCACCCACCCTATTTTCCGGTACAGGTCCGCTCTCTTTCTCTTGTTTCGACAGATCCCCAATGTCTGTTCATAATTCTCCACAGCCCGCTCCAATTCGCCCAGGGCGTAATAGGCGTCTCCCAGTCCCTCGTACACCCTTAAGGCCCGGTCACCAGCGTCCCCCGGGAGCTGCTCCAGGCATCTCAACGCATCCCGGTAGTACCCGACCGCGTCCCAGCCTGCGTACAACACCTGTGCCTTTTCCCCAGCCCGGATCAGATAGCCTATGGCCTTCTTTAGATCCCCGGCCCGGAAGAAGTGATGGGCCAGCTCAAACACGGGCTCCTGAGATCGTTTCTCCTTGAACCGACCGATCGCCCGATGGATCTCCGCCCTCAGCTCCTCCGAAAGTCCTTCGTACAGCACATCCCGGACCCTCGGGTGGTCGAACCGATATCCTCTACCGGCCCCGTGAATGATCTGATGAACCTGCTCGAGATCGCACAACCTCGAAAGCACCTCCATCCGTTCCAAACCCAACACCTCGCAGAGCACGTCCGAGGAAAAAACTTCTCCTTCCACAGCAGCGCACTCCAACAGCCTCCGGCCCTCCGGCGACAGCCGCTCGATGCGTCGGGCGATCACCGCATACACCGCACGGGGGATAGGCAACGGGTCGGACGAGACGATCTCCCCGGTCCGCGTCCACCAGCCGTCCCGCTTTTCTATGGCTCCCTTATCTCTCAGCAGCTTAAGCGTCTCCAAGAGGAACAGCGGATTGCCCTCAGTCTCCTTATGCAGCTTCTTCAGAAAGGCCCCGGGGAGATCAGATCCTCCAGACAGTTCCCGCACCATCTGGGACACCTCCTCCAACCGCAGCCGGCCCAACCGGACCTCCTCACAGATCCCCTCCCGGCTTAGAGCCCGCATCGCTTCAATGAGCGGAGAAGCCCCTTCGTCCTTCGTCTCTCGTTTCTCGTCTCCCTGCAGATCCTCCTGGGGAGTGTAATAGTCGTTCATATTCCACTCCTCAGGCCGATAGGCCCCAAGGAACAGGATCCTGGCCCCCCGGGTTCGCCTCACCACGTGGGTCAGCATCTCTACGGTACCCCGGCTCGCCCAGTGCAGATCATCTACGAAGAGGAGCAGGGGCCGCCTTCTGGACATCCGGACGAGCACCCGGGCCACGCCTCCAAAAAGCACACTCCTCCTCCAGAGCGCCCGATCGGCGCCCTCCTCCCTCACGGATTCGTCGCGGCCGGACAGAAGGGGTTCTACGTCCGGCAGGACCTCCTTCAGG
>DTXA01000469.1 GCA_012962735.1 Candidatus Latescibacterota bacterium | reverse complement strand
GATGGCGACGGCTGGCCCGACGGATGGTGGCGGCAGGAGGGGAGGCTCGCTTGGGATGGGAGGGTGTCACGCACAGGGAGGCGCTCGGTGCGCATTGACGGGCAGGGGCAGTGGGGACGGGGGTTCGGCACGGGGAGGAAGCGCTTGGTGCAGCCCACTGGGGACCATTACTTCGTCGTCTGGGTGAGGGCGGAAGGGGTGAACCCGAGGAGCGTCTTCCTTACTGCCTACCATTGGGACGCTCGCACGAAGGAGCCTGCGGGCCCGAGGGTTTACAGCCGTTGCCTGGGCCCTACTGAGGAGTGGCAACCTCTCGCAGTTTTGCTTCCACGTCTCCCTCGGGCCGTCGAGTCGAACTGGGCGGGCGTAGGGCTCTGCTCCCGAAGCGGGACGGGAAGCGCTTGGTTCGACGACTTTGCAGTGGTGAGAGCCTGCCACTCCCCCTCCATGCCTGCTGTCAAGCCCGAACTGTTGCCCACGATCGTCGAGGCGGTCCAAGAGGGGACAAGGGAGGTCAGGCTGGAGAACCGATGGCTAAGATTGGTCGTCCTCCCCGAACTTGGCGGGAGGGTGGTGGAGTGCACCTTTAAGCCCGTGGGGACGAATTTCTTCCATCCCCCAAACGGGCTTGAGGACTGGCTATGGGTCGACGGGAGGCGCAAGTGGCCTGACATTTCCAAAGTCCGATTCCGACACAGCGTCCGCAAGGAAGGGGATGAGGTCGTCCTTGTCTTGACGGCGAGGGTTGACTGGCTGGAGGTGAGGAGGGAGATAAAGTTAGGCCGGGGGCCGAGTTTTCTCCTCACCACCACTTGCACCAATCGTGGGAGAAAGCCTCACAAGTTGAGGATTCAGGCCCATCCCGAGATGGCTCCTGAGCCCACCACGGAAAACGTCCTCGCAATCGTGAGCCGAAAAGGGTCAAGGCCTTTGAGGCTCCAAGCCACTATGTGGCTGAAAGACCTTGGAAGGTGGAGCGCCCTTTACGCCCAAGCCACGGGCGCCTTTTTGGCCAAATACTATCCGCCAGGAAGCCCCGTGGAGAAGGTGCACGTCTACTGGAACGGGAAAGATAGGTTCTGTAACATCGAGGAACTTTCCGAACAGAGGGAGTTGAGGCCTGGTCAGAGCCTCTCCCTTTCGGTGCTTTACTTTTTGGGCTGGGGGATGGAGCCGGGGGTGGTGGGCGACGGCTTCGCCTTCGGAGCAAGGGAGATGTTCGTAACCCCCGGCGTGCTCCGCTTGGAGGGGCTGCTCCTCCCCCTCCGCCATGAGGAACTTGAAATCGAGTGCCTTGCGGGGAGCGGAAGTGTCGGGCACATTCGCTTCGAGGCCACTCCCCACCTGCTCCATCGGGCGGTGTTCGAGGTCAACTTTCCAAATGTCAAGAGCGCTCCTGTGCTCTGCCTGCGGGAGGCACGGACAGGAGAGGAGTTGGCTCGCATAGAAGCAGACTTCCCCTCCCTCCTTTGGGCTCAGGCCACTGCAAGCCATAAGTGCGAGAAGTGGGGGAATTACAGAAACCTGGCCTATTGGTATTGGATGGGAAGGCTTTTCTTCTTCGGTGGCCACTCTTTGAAGGTGCTCAAAGAGGGACACCTTATCTGGCCAAGGGAAGGGGGACGCAGATTCGGGCTTGGCTTCAGGTGGCCCAAGCCGCTGGAACCCGGCTATGTGTATAGATTCAGCATCCCTTTTAGGGTATTCCCCGACTTCATTGCCATAGACGGAAATGTGGTCTGGGAGTTTCTCACCGGGGAGATGGACAAGGGGGGCGTCGCGGTTTTCACCTACGTGCCTCGAAGGAAAGGGCCAGGGATGATTTGGTGTGTGCGGGACGTGGGGAGAGGAAACTTCGGCGAGCGCGACCCTGTAGCCCTGCCACCTAACAGGCTGGGTCCCCGGGCCTATGCTGTCAAGTGCTACCGGTGTAAGTTCAGCCTCCCTGTGGCCGTGCGTTACGAGAGGTGGAAGGAGCCCTCCGAATTTTGGCGCTCGCCACTTCTACAACCCGATTTGCGGCCGCTCTATGTCTCCTCGGCAGAGATGACCGTTCTTCCTCCCCCGAAGCCGCACTATCCCACCGACGAGGTTTTGGTGGGAGCGTATGTTTCCGCAATGTGGAGTGAACCGGGCCTGTATCAGGTTCTCTTTCCCTTTGGGGTTAACGGGATGTGGATGGATGAGGTGGGAAAACTCACACTTTCCAAGGACGCGCTTGGGGAGTTGCGCAAATGGGTTAACTCAGGAGCGGTGCGCTTCTTCGGTTCTTGGTCGTGTCCCCTTCCCAGATTGTTTCTTCCTGTTTGGAAAAGAATCCTTGAAGTGAGCATAAAGCGGGCAAATTACCTCACCGAACTATTTCCGCAAGTCAAATTCCTTCTGCTTTTCCCCGAAACTCAAGCGGTGATGGGGATGAAATTCGAGCCACCCCCGTCCTCGCGCTTCGAGAGAGTTCGGAGAGGGATCAAGGAATTGAGGAGGTGGAAGGAGAAGGTGTGGTCGAATCTCAGGCATCCCGAGCGATGCCTTGCGGTTTACAATACGGACTCGGCCCTCTTCCCCATAGCCTATTACTACCATGGCGGTGCGGACTTGGCCATGGTCAAGAACATCCATCGCCAAAACGTGCAGATAGTGGGGGCGAACGGGAGGGGGATGGCAAGGGCCTACGGAAAGCCTTTCGGCTTAAGATATGACCCTTGGAACGGAGTTTACGTTTTCTCCGCCTCACCACAAGAACTTTTTCACATCCTTCGGCTCTTTTACTTTTACGATGCGGACCTGATAGACCACGAGGGGGTCCCCTTCGTCTTGAAGCGAGGGGAGAAAGTCGTTCCCAGCGCTGCAGGGCTAAGCCTCCTTAAGGCATCGAGTTTCATCTCCAGTCATCCTCGCCGAGGGGAGCCAATCATAAAGATTGCAATCATGCGTGGATTCGGCGACACTTGGGGCTCTATCGAGTGCGAGGCCACAGGCGGAGAGTGGAGCCGACCTCGGCCGGGACGCGAGGAGGCTATGGACTTCGACCTTCTTAACGTCTTCTTCCCCAGTTTCGGCGTTTACTGGCGCACGAATATGGGGCGGTTTTGCACAGGCACCCCCTTCGGGCAGGTGGACATGGTCCCGTGGGACACGCCACTCGACCATCTTCGGACTTTTGACCTCCTCGTGCTCATGGGCGTTAATGGCATGAGTCGGGAGCAATATGGGAGGCTTCGGGCCTATGTCGAGGGAGGAGGGACTTTGGTGGCAGCTTTGGGCCACTTCCTGATGGAGGGGCAGGAGCCGAGGAGGTTTGTCGAGGCCGACTTGGCCATCTTCCCCGGCGCGAGCCCGAAAGTCGACAAAAGATATGCGCCGGTTGAGGAAAGGATGGAGAGGTCCGCAAGGTTGACAATGGAGGCCTTTAGAGTTTCGGGGAAGGCCCTGGCCCTCTTTCAAGCGAGGCCTTCGCCAGGGGCGGAGGTGCTGGCCCGAACAGCCGACGGGAGGCCCCTCATCTTACGCAAACGCCTCGGGAAGGGGGAGGTTTACCTTTTCCTTTCGAGATACCTGACCAGCGTGGGCCATAAGTTGGCGGGGGCGGTTTTGGAGCAACTCGCTCGCCGATGCCTGTTGCTCGAATTGGAGCCCCGTTCGGATTGGCTTGAATATGTAGTTCACAAAAAGGACGAGACCTATGTCATCGCCCTCTTTAACCATGGCAGACTTAAGTTCCCCGGAGGGTGTGGCAAAGACCACGGGTCTTGGAAGGGGGAAGTTTTGGTCAACCTTGAGAAACTCGGTCTTTCGGGAAGGGAGATGGAGGTGCGGAAGGTGGTCTACCAGCCGGATAAGCCCGTCCCCTTCTCCCTTAAGCCCTTGAGGTTTTCGGTTGAAGGAAATACCTTGCGCATCAAGTT
>DTXA01000468.1 GCA_012962735.1 Candidatus Latescibacterota bacterium | reverse complement strand
TGCCCTCCTCCGAAGCACCTGAGCGTTCACAACCTCTACGGAGGCTGGTGGGGTGAGGGGGACGATATGTTCATGATTGATGGGGAGAAGTGGCCGCCGGACCTCCATGGTACAGGCTCAGAGGACTACTTCTCCCAGGCCTGGGGCTCCCAGCCTCACAATGCCTTTCTTTACAATGGTGTTTCTTATTGTTCTGGAGCACATAGAGGGTTCAACGAGCGGATCACTATGTACCGGTTCCACATCCTTGATCCCATCATCTTCCACAAGTCCATTCGGGTGAGCATAGAGCACGGACATGCCAACGACCGCTGTGACGATTATTCATCCGTGGCTTACTGGTACCAGGATCTACCCCACAAGCCCTTTCCGCCCTTCTCCAAAGTGGAAGACAGGCTGCCGAGGCCTGATGCGACCGTCTATCCGATGGATCTTCCCATCCCTCCAAAGCGCAAGGCCTCAGGTTCGCCGATAGACCCAGCGCTTTTGAAATCGAGGGGGTGATCAGTTCGGTGGGCTACCACTGGCGCTATATGGAGGTTCATTGGTGGAGGTTATGTCCAAAAGCAGCGGTCAGATAGTGGAACAGACCACCCACATCTTTGACTTGGTCCGCTATCTGCTCGGAGATGTAAAAAGCATCTATGCTGTGGCCAACATAGGGCTGACGACCGATGTTCCCAACTACGATGTCCGCGATGCCAGCGTGGTCAGCCTTGTCTTTAAGAGCGGAGTTGTGGCAAACATCACCTCCTCTTGCATTGTGGAGGCTGGCGGTGGTGTAAGATTGGATATGGGAGAACAGGGATTCAGAGAGATGGTCCTTGCTGCAAAGGAGGCTGGCTACCGGATTACGCCCAACATGAACGCCCTGGGTTTGGATTACGCTTTGCCGGAGTTTCGCAGGATGTGGAGGCATCAGGTCGCTGACCGGGAAGGCAACAAGCTAGGCTGGCCGGGGACGTTCCCCGGTGCCGCAACGCACGCCTTCGCTTACATGCGACCGTGTGCCCGGGCCTGGCGGGAACACCTGGTGAAGAAGATCGTTGAATTCATTACCGAGTACGACCTCGATGCCGCCTATTTAGTGTCATAGACGACCCCAAGTGCAATTTCGAAAACGGCATGCGGCGGCTTGTCGGGGAAGTGAGAAAGCAGCTTCCCAATGTTCTTATCGGCGGAGAGGGGCGTCACGAACGTATCATAGGCTCGGTGCCGTTCTTCCAGATGCACGGGGCACCCTGGACCAACACGGCGTTGGGATTGCCCTACGAGAAGGATTCGCCGATTTTCACCAAATTGTTTGGAGAGTATGCGATTTTCTGCGGGCATATCAGCATACCTGTCCCTTTTCCGGGAAGACAGGTGGGACTACTGGCTGCTGGACCCTTCTGGGACAAATGGTGGGCCGGGGATGAGGGCTATCGGATTGCCCAGGAGCATTACGATCGGAGAGGAGCTATCAAGACCCTCAGGTTAAATTTGAAGGACTTTGGACTTGATGAAGAGACGAAGAGGGTGATAGAAACGCTCAAGAATTAACAAAAACAAGGAGGAATAATGAACGAGGTTCCAGCGTGGATAATGAAGCTAAGGGATGATCTGCCCTCCTTTCTGGAGAGAGTGAGGCAACCGGGGCCGTACGGGCGCTTCAGGTACGCACCAAAGGGATGCCTCCTTCCCCACGAGCCGATAAGCTCCTGCTACGCCTTTGGAATCCTTAGGACCATAAACTCCTACGATGCTCTGGGGGATAGGGAGAAGGAGGAATGGGCGGAATACCTCCGCTCCTTTCAGGACCCTGAGACCGGAGAGTTCTGGAGCCATGAGATAGGGGACCTCTGCGGAAAGGACGAATACCCGGTGAGGAGGATGCTCACCCGTAACATCTCAAGCGTGCTCGATCAGATGGGCTTCCCTCCCCTATATCCCATGAAGTATCCCGAGGTGGAGGGCCTGGTGGAGAGGGAAAAGCTCATGGCCCACCTGAACTCCTTCCCCTGGGATACCGATCCATGGGGGGCGGGGTCGCACGCAGGGATGACCGCCCTCATGCTCTACATGCGGATGAAAAGGGAAGAGGAGTTCCGTCGGCCTCTTCGCTGGACGATAGATTACCTCCTGGGTAGGCAGGACCCGGAGACCGGGCTCTGGGGTCCCTCGAGCTCTCCCCTTTACCAGAGGATAAATGCGACTTTCAAGGTCTTGGGAAGGCTCACGGGCACCTTCGGCATACTCCCTAAGTATCCCGAAAGGATAATAGACAGCGTTTTCAGGCACTACCAGGACCCGTCCTACGAGATGACGGGCTGCAACGAGTTCGACAACATATGGGTCTTAGCTGCAGCCCTGAAGGCCACAGATTACCGCAAGGAGGGGATAAGGGAGCTCGTGTTGAGCCGCCTTCCCTTGATAGAGCCCTTCAGGAAGCCGGACGGGGGATTTTCGTTCTTCAGGGGAGAATGCATAACCACAAACGCCCAGGTGAGGTTGGTCGACCGTCCCCGTCCTCAGGGCGACATGGTGGGAACAGCGACCTTCGTGGCCTGCCTCAGGAGCGCCTTCGAGATACTCGGCTGGAACAAGACTCTGGGATGGAGGGGATTATGGGAGGATTCTCCCAAGGAGCCGGTCGAGATATGAGGGTCGGGATAATCGGAGCAGGGGCCATAGCCCACTCCCATCGGGAGGCGATAGGGCAATGAAGCTTGTGGGAGCTGCCGGGAGGGACTTCGAAAGGTGCAGAATGGACATGAGCCTGCGTCGGCCGGTCGAGGGGAAGCTGGAGGGGGTGCTGGACCAGGACGAGGTCTACTTCCGC
>DTXA01000467.1 GCA_012962735.1 Candidatus Latescibacterota bacterium | reverse complement strand
GTCTGGATTGAGGGCTACGCCTGTATAAGCCCCAAAAAGTTCTTCGCTCAGATACTTTTGGGGCTACTGTGGAAATATATGGATGCGCATCCCGTCGTATGCTACCTCTATCCCTGCGGGGGAGAGGGCGTCCACCAGCTCTTCGTGGAGCAGGCCTCCGTTGTGGGAGAAGTGGGTGGCCACCACCAGGGAGCCGGGTTTGAGGGCTCCGATCTCCTCCATCCGAGCCTTGGCCTCTATCACAGCCCGAACTCCCATATGCCCCCTCCTGCCCTCGAGCTTCCCGTCGGTGCAGTCAAGCACGGCCAGATCTATCTCCGCCCCCTCGAGGGCCCTCCAGGTCTCCTCGGGAAACCATCCAGTGTCGAAGCCCACGAAGAGTCGCTTCCCACCGAGCTCCAAGAGGTAAAGCAGGGACCGCTGGTTTTTGGGATCGTGGTCGGCCAGGTGGGCGAAGGGCTCGGAGCGCATGGCCAGGTCCTCGGGATAGAAGTGGTCCTGATGGGCGTGGGTTATGAAGATGTGCTCAACCCTGGCGAGGTCCAGGTCGCCCCTCAGTGCGTGCAGGTAGTTGTCCGGTGGGAAGTCCACCATGTATGCGCCGTCCACTAAGAGGGAGGTCCTGGTGCGTAAGTTCTTCCCCCCGGCCTCTCGGGCCCTCCGGCAGTGTTCGCACTCGCAGAAAAGGCCCGGCCATCCCTCGGCGGCAGCCGTGCCCAAGAACACCACCTCCATAATCCCCTCCTATATAGCTGGACTCCTTATGGAACATCAAGGCCGAAGTAGTATACGGCCTGCTCCGCTAACATAAAGGACCCCACGATCCCCACCACGTCCTTCTGCCCCGCTGCCTCCAAGGCCTTAGAGATCGCCTCCCTGGGCGTCCCGCATAACTTGCAGGGGGCGTATTCTGAGAGGGCATCCCTTATGTGCTCGGGCGGCATAGCCCTTGGGGTGTCCAGGTAGGGGAGAAAGGCCCGGTATACAATGGGGCCCAAGATATGGGCGATGCGCGGGAGGTCTTTGTCCTTAAGCAGGGCGAAGACCAGGAGGAACTTGCCTCTTTTTAGAAACCTTTCCTCCAACACCAGGCGCAGTTGTTCCGCAGATGCGGCGTTGTGCGCCACATCTACTATTACGGTGGGCTCGGTCCGGACCACCGATATCCGACCTAAGAGGCGTACAGAGGAAAGCCCCTCGCGGACGGCTTCCCGGGGTACGTCCACACCCTGAGCCCGCAGGGCGTCCACGGCTGCGATGGCCACGGCCGCGTTGAGGCCCTGGTGCTCTCCCAAAAGGGGAAGGAAGACCTCGTGCCAGCCCTCCGGGCCATCTATGCGGAAGGCATCACCGCCTTCCTGCATGACTATGCGCTCCCACCTGTACCTCCCCTCCACCTCCACTAAGGGAACCCCTCGCTCCCGGGCGACCTCCCGTATCACTCGGAGGGCCTCCTCCTGCTGAGGGGCCACAACTGCCGGTACGCCCGGCTTGAGGATGCCGGCCTTTTCACCTGCAATCTCGGAGAGGGTATCCCCTAAGAAGCGCATATGGTCGTAGCTGATGGGGGTGATGACGCAGAGGCGGGGTACGAGCACGTTGGTGGCGTCCAGCCTGCCGCCCATCCCCACCTCCACCACGGCCCAGTCCACAGCCTCCCGGTGGAAGTAGAGGAAAGCTGCTGCGGTGAGCACGTCGAAGAAGGAATGGCTGCTACGGCCCTCGGGGGAGAAGGTCACGAGGGAGGAGATCTCGGCCATGAGGTCCGCGAAGGCCTCCTCGGATATCGGCCTGCCATCCGTCCGGATACGTTCCCGGAAGGAGATCAGATGGGGGGAGGTGTACAACCCCACCTTATACCCTGCCCTCCGAAGCACGGAGGCGACCATAGAGGCAGTGGAACCCTTGCCCTTGGTGCCGGCGATGTGCACTGAGGGGAAGCTCCGGTGAGGGTCCCTTAAGGCCTTTAGGATGCGATGTACCCGGTCTAATTTGAAGGTATTTTCGTACTTGTAGCAGACAGTCCTCTCATAGTTGACGAGCCTGTACACGAACTGGACCGCCTCTGCGTAGGACCAGAGCATCTCACCAAGGGTCCTTCCGCACGACCGTCTGCTCCCGCTCTCGCCCCACCGAGATAAGCCCCACCTCCACACCCACCAATTCCTCTATCCTTTGCACGTACCTCCTCGCAGCCTCGGGGAGGTCCTCCCAGGAGCGGGCGGAGGAGATGGACTCCTTCCAACCGGGCAGCTCTTCATACTCCGGCTGGCATCCCCGCAGCAGTTCGGCGGAACCTGGGAATTCCTCGATCCGGCGTCCGTTGTACACGTAGGCTACACAGATGCGGAGGGGGTCTAAGCCCTCCAAGGAATCCAGGCGGGTGAGAGCCAGGGAGGTGAAACCGTTGACCCGGGCGGCGTACCGCACGGCCACCGCATCGAACCACCCGCATCTCCTCCCTCTGCCGGTGGTCGCCCCGTACTCCCGCCACCTCCTCCTCAGGCACTCCTCGAGCTCCGGCTCGAACTCGGTGGGGAGGGGACCCTCCCCCACCCGGGTGGTGTACGCCTTGGCCACGCCCACGACCTCGTCTATGCGGGTGGGCCCGACACCGGTTCCGGTGCAGGCCCCTCCGGCGGTGGTGTTGGAGGATGTCACGAAGGGGTACGTGCCGTGGTCTATGTCCAAAAGCGTGCCCTGGGCCCCCTCGAAGAGAACCCTCTGGCCCTCATCTAAGGCCCGGTTGAGCAGGAGGGAGATGTCGGCTATAAGGGGGGCGATCTTCCCGGAGAAGGCCAGGTACTTGGAGAAGACCTCCCCTTCATCGAGGGGAGGGGTCCCATAGGCGGCCAGGAGGCGGTTGTGGACCTCCAAGGCGGCACGGAGCTTGGCGCGGAACATCTCGGGCTCCAGGAGGTCGCCGACGCGGATGCCGATACGGCCGGCCTTGTCCCGGTAGCAGGGGCCGATGCCCTTGCCGGTGGTGCCAATCTTTCCTTTCCCCCGCTGTTGCTCCATAACCCGGTCCATAAGCTTATGGTAGGGCATGACCAGATGGGCGTCTCGGCTCACGAAAAGCCTGCCCTCCACCCGGACCCCTATCGCCTCCAGCCGGTCCATCTCCTCGACCAATGCGGCCGGGTCCAGCACCACGCCGTTGCCGATCACCCCGGT
>DTXA01000466.1 GCA_012962735.1 Candidatus Latescibacterota bacterium | reverse complement strand
TCGCATTGCTTCCAAAAGATATCTGCTGGTCGCCAATGCAGCCAATGCCGAGAAGGATCTGGCCTGGCTTAGGGCCGCTGCAGCAGGAGAGGTGAGCCTCTGCCAGATGAGGCCGGGGGTCCGGTTTAAGGGTGATGTGATGGTCAAGGACCTCAAGGACCCCTCCCTGGATGAAGAGAATCTTGTGGACCTGGCATTGCAGGGACCCGTCTCCCGTAGGATCCTCCTGCGGCTGGTATCCAGAAGTTCCGACAGATGGAGGCTGCAAGCCCTGAAAAAGACATAGGTCATCAAGACCGCCCTGGGAGGAATGGAGGTCTGGATCGCCCGCACTGGCTATACCGGAGAGGCATGGGGTTATGAGATCTTCATACACCCGGATTCGGCATCCTCCCTCTGGAACCTCCTTCTCGAGGTGGGGGAGGACCTCGGGATCGTCCCAGCAGGTCTGGGTGCTCGGGATTCCCTGCGGACCGAGGCCGGACTTCCGCTCTACGGCCGCGAACTGGCCGGTCCCCATCAAATAGATCCCCTAGAGGCGGGATTTGGAGGTTATGTGAAGCTGCACAAGCCCTTTTTCGTAGGGCGAAGCGAGATGGTGGAGCGTTCACGCAGGCTGTCCCGACGGATCGTGCGATTCCGCCTCCTGCACAGGGGAGGGCGTCTGGTCCATCCAGGAGATCTGGTGATCCACGGGAGGACACAACAGGTAATTGGATGGGTGACGAGCGCAGCTCCCAATGGAGAGGGAATCCAGGTGGGTATGGCGCTGGTGGAATCCCGACTCACCAAGGTGGACACACCCATTGGGATCATCTCTTCAGCACAGATCCAAGCCCTGAAAGAGATACCCCCCAAGTCCGGCAACCGATGGCCCGTGCAACAGGAAGGGGTTATCCTTAACAGATTTCCGGGGAGGGGTTGACGGATCCTGTAGCTGGTCGTTATGGGAAGCAACTGTGGACCCCACGAAGGGAACCAGTGGGATCATCATCCCCTTCAGCCGGGCGTGGGCAATCTGGTGAGGGCCACCTC
>DTXA01000465.1 GCA_012962735.1 Candidatus Latescibacterota bacterium | reverse complement strand
TATAAGCCCTTTCAAATATCTCCTTCCCTATCCTCTGGAGGGGGGTCAGAAGTTCGGGCGGATCGTCGTCCACAGAGGCTACCACAGAGGCTAAGAGAGGCCGCTCAGGAAGAGGACGGTATCTATTGGGAGGAAGCGGGATGGACTCTATGAAAGCCACGACCGCCTCCCTATCCTTCCCCACGAACCCCAGAGAGCGGAAGAAGAGCTGGGCCGCCCTCGGCCCCTCCTGACGGGCGAGGTTGGGGTTTTTACCGTTCCACTTGAAGGGCGCGGTGAAGGCTACTCCCCTCATGGTCCTGTTGTCTATCACGTTCATCCCCATCCCGCCGTCTATGGCTATATCGTAGAGGAGCCCGTCCACGTTGTTCTCGGGATGGCATGTGTTGCAGCTCAACTGGTCCTGGAAGCTTATCACGCTGTGGTTAAAGAGGTATTCCCCCCACCTGACCTTGGTCATCCTCCTCGGTCCCCCAAGGTCTATCACGTCCACGACCCTGCCCTCTTCCGTATCTATCACCCCTATCTCGTCCGAAAGCCTGTTGGCCACATACAGCCACCTCCCATCCGGGGAGATCGCCAGGCCTTTGGGGTTATATCCCTTGCCCTGAGGGCGCTTGGGGTCGCCGTCATCCTGGAACGCCGTCGGGATACGGGCCACCACGTACTCATGGCTCAAAGCCAAGTGCCTTGCGTACCTCCTTATCAGCTCGTCCGATATCCCGATCTTGCCTTTCCTTACCTCCAAAACCTCCCTCACCCGGTCCATATCCAAGACCGTTATCACATCCTTACCGCTGCAGGATACGTATAACCTT
This sequence comes from Candidatus Latescibacterota bacterium, assembly GCA_012962735.1. GTDB lineage: Bacteria > Latescibacterota > 4484-107 > B68-G9 > B68-G9 > B68-G9. Next base: position 6,809 of record DTXA01000465.1, on the reverse strand, counting down.
TTCCCGTCGGGAGAGAACACAAGCTCAAACGGGTCTGCATAGTACTGGTTCATCTCGTCCGTGAGAAGGAAGGCCACCTTGCCCCTCGGCCTGGCCTCTAAGAAAGCCAGCCCGTAGGTCACCATCCATCCCTGGTAGATCTGGGTCTCGGGAAGGAGGTTCTTGGGGAGCTCCAACGCCACCACCGCGAACTCTCCGTCTGGGGAACATTCCACACTCTGGAGGATCGTGGTGGAGTACAAATCCCGTCTGTCCACCACGAAGTTGGTCTTCGTATCTATGATCGTAACCTCTGGGATCGGGGGCTCACGGAAAGGCACTGGATTGGAGAGCTGGTTTGAGACGTACACATACCTCCCATCCGGGGAAAGGGCCACCTCAAAGGGCTGATATCCGGTCCTGAGTTTTTTGACCTCCTTGCCGCGCTTGAGACACACGACCGAAACGTCGTTCGAAGCCAGATTGGCGACATAAAGGTATCTCCCTTCCTTGTCTGTGATCAACCCGTGCGGGTCGAACCCCACTGGGATGGCCCTGACCTCCTCCAAGGTCCTCGCATCTATAACTGATATGTCGTCCGTCCATCTGTTGGATACGTAGATCCACCTCCCGTCGGGAGAAACGCAGACCCCGAAAGGATGCTTGCCGACCTTGACTACCTTCCTTACCTTCCTCTTTTGGGCATCTATAACGTATAGCGCGTCCGCCCTCTCGCAAACCACATAAAGCCACCTTCCATCCTTGGAGAGCGCCAATTGAATCGGGGACTTGTAAAGCGAATCCTCCCGCACGAGGTGTTCTGGTTTGTTACCCTTAGGTTGGGCCTCGTAGGCCAACAAGACCCTCTCCCTGCGAGTCCTCCAATCCCGAAGCTCAGATGTCAACCCAACTACCAGAGGCCCTTGCAAGGCGAGGGCTATTAAGACGAAGAAGAGCTTTCTCCTCACTGTTACCTCCCCTCAGTTACCTCAGCAGGTTCGGTTATAGTAAGGATTTGGTTGGCCGCTACTTCTTTAAGCTTCTGGACAATTCCACTCGGCCATCTGATCTCCACCTCGTCCACCTTAGGGCGGTCACCGAGGCCGAAGTGCAGCCTTATGTCGCTGCTTGATAGATATCCCCCTCCGGCCCGCACCTGTCCCACCTGTACCAGATCCCCAGCCCGCACCGTCACCCAGGCTCCCACCGCATCCCTGTTGCTTTTAACACCCACCAACTTCAACATTAACCAGAAGTTCCGGTTGCCCCCGTCGTTGCGAAGAAGCACACCTGGGCCGTCCAAGTTGGCCACGTATATATCTATGTCTCCATCGTTGTCGTAATCCCCGAATGCAGATCCCCTTCCGATGTACTCCTCCTTGGTGAAGTAATCTCCCGACTGGAGGGCCACATCTGTAAACGTCCCGTCGTGGTTGTTCCGGAAAAGTATGTCCTCCTCGGGATAGAGGTGGTGGGCGTCCCCATTGGTTATGAACAGGTCCTTCCACCCGTCGTTGTCGTAATCTATGAAGTACCCCGCCCACGAGATGTATTGTCCGAGCATGGCCGCCACCCCAGCGGGGGCGGTATATTCTTCAAAGTAACCTCCCATATTGCGGTAAAGACAAGAATATCCCATATCGGGTACGAAGATGTCTAAGTCCCCGTCGTTGTCGTAGTCCGCAAAATCGGGCGACATAGAGGAAACCGCCTCCCCGAACTCCCCCATAGCAGCTCCGACCTCCAAGGCCACATCGGTGAAAGTCCCATCACCGTTGTTGCGATATAGATAGTTCTCCATAGCGTCGTTGCACACGAAGATGTCTAAGTCCCCGTCCCCATCGAAGTCCCCGGCGCCCACGCTCATAGCCCTGCCCTCGGGGTTATACACCCCAGCTTCCCTTGTCACATCCGTAAAAGTCCCATCCCCGTTGTTCCTGTAAAGCACATCAGGCTGTCCGGCGTAGGAGAGGGGACCTGGGAAGACCTCCGCAGAGAAGCATACCTTGAAGTCCGGGTCGAACTCCAAGTAATTCCCCACGTACAGGTCCAGATCTCCGTCGTTGTCGTAGTCCAAAAAGCACCCCCCCACGCTCCAGAGCGGGCTTCCGACCCCCGCCTCTTCTGTCACATCCGTGAAAGTCCCATCCCCGTTGTTCCTATAGAGTACGTTGGGCCCGTAGTTGGTGACGTATATGTCCGGGTACCCATCGTTGTTGTAATCTCCCACGACGACTCCCATCCCGTATCCCGTATCCCCGACTCCCGCCTCTTCGGTCACATCTGTAAACGTCCCGTCCCCGTTGTTCCTGTAGAGCACATTCGTAAGCCTCTGGCCCCTGTAAGGGGAATCTGGATCGCTTATTCCCTCCAAGTAACGACCGTTGACAGCGTATATATCCAAATATCCATCCTGATCGTAGTCCAAAAACGCACACCCAGGACCTGTGGATTCCAAAATTGAGCTCATATGCTCGTCCCCGAAGGTGTGGCGGAAATCTATCCCTGCTTCCTCGGTGACGTTCACAAACACCGGAAGGCTACCAGCGTAAGCCAAAGCCGGCACTATCAACCAGAATGCCAATATCTTCCGCATAGCCTATCCTCCTTCGATCTCAGCCTTCAGACGCTCCGCAAAAGCCTTCGCCTCCTCAAGGTCCTCCTCGTTCGGCCTTCCCCTGTTCATCCCGCCGAAGAGCTTCAGAGGCCCGACGGTGTTGAAGCCTTTGCACGAGAATTCGCCTATCACTTCGAGTTTTCTTTTCAATAACTTCTTCCTCAAAGGCTTATGGTAAAGTACTACAGGGCCGACACCCCTGGTCGAGAATATAAAGGCTTTCTTCCCTTCAAGTACAGGAAGCTTCTTCACGAGGCCCAAAATGGCTCTATGGTGCCTCTGGAAATGTATCCCCGAGCCGAACCCTATGAGATCGTAGTTCGAAAGCCCTTCCACCTCGACCTGATGTGGCTTTACGACCTCAGCTCCCAAGACCTCCGCCATCGCCCTTGCCACCCTCTCGGTGTTTCCGTGATGAACTGAGATGCATATTATCAAGCTTTTCACCTTAATTCCTCTTCGCACGGATCAGGACCGGGTATGTTATCCCACTGCGCACCGAGGTCTATCCACTCCACGAACGTCCTCACCTCGTCTTCCGTGAGCGGCATCTTGGGAGGCATCTGCACTATGGGCCTGTCGTAGGGAGCTTTTTCATATTGTTCTCCTATCTGCCTGCCGTAAAGATGCCAGATTAGAGGGCTGTCCCTCGAATCCCCGGGATGGACGTACTTCCCTCCCACCGAGAGTGGCTTGCCCTCCATAGGTTGAAGCAGGCTCTCGTATGTCCTGTTGAAGAACGCCTTCCCCTCGTGCTCTACCATTTCGGTCCCTAAGTCCAGCCTACCGGCAGGAGATGCTCCGGAATGGCAGCTTATGCACTTGGCCCTGATTATCGGCATAATGTCCCTTCTGAAGTCCACCGTGCGCCTTTCCTCGGGAGGAGCCTTCACCGGATACCCTATCTGTGCAGGGGTGGCCTTGCGCAGCGCTATGCTGATTCTGTTCTCCGGGGCAAGCTCCTTGTCCTCGTGGCATCCTATGCATCCCCTTCGGCTGCCCCTCCTTACCCACATCCACCCCTTCATGGTCTTCAGGGCCATACCATCTTCGTCTAAAAGCTGTATGAAGAAAGGGGTGTCCGCGGCTATCTCCACATAGAAGGAGCCGTCCTCTTCCACCGGAGCCTCCCCTATTATCCTCGTCTGAACGAAGGCGGTGGCCCCGTTGGAGGTGGACCCAGGCCCTGCCTGTCCTATGCCGAGAGGGAGCTTGCAGAGCCTTTGGGCCTCCTCCTCGCTCACCGGTATCCCCTCCACGAACCTCACCCTCTTGACCTGGCCCGGCCGGAGCTTCCGGACATCTGGCTGGTCCGAGTCATAGACGCTGAGACATTGTAGATGGCCGGTCTGCTTGCTGTCCACGACTATGGTGATTCGACCCTTGGGCTCAGGATGTCGGACCACGGCCACGGGATCTATATCGTTCCAATCCGGGTCGTCGTAAACGACCCTGCCGACAGTGCCCTTTTGGAAATCGAAGAAGTATATCCCGTAATCTCCCTCCCATGTGGGCTTGTAAGCAACGGCGAGCCTCCCGTCCGGCATGGGATGTGGAGTGAAGTAAAAGCCCTCGTCCCTGCTTAAAACCCTGTGGGTGCGAAGTGGCCTGCGCATCAGCACCCAGGCAAGCCTGCCCGACCCATCCGGGGTATCCCCGTCGGAATCTATGAAGACCACCGCCCACCTCGGTTTGCGTATTTCGCAGGGCATCGTTTTAACTAAGGCCCCCTGATGGTTACCGTAGAAGAGGTTCAGGCCGGTGCCCGCCCAGTTGATCGCCAGCAGGGCAAATATGCCGTTGGGATATCTCCTGTTCCCCATATGTTGCCAACTTGCGAACAAGGTCCTGCCATCCCTGAGGACCGTGGGGGAGAAGTCGCTGCTGAGGTTAAAGGTAACCCGCCAAGTTACCACCGTATCCCTCGGAGGGGCTGCCGGCTCCAGGGTCCGGACATATATCGCCGTCGCTGGACCGCTCATATGTTCGTCGTAAGCTCCGGCCTTATTGCTCACGAACGCCACCCACCGGACGTAATCCGTGAACTCCGGAGGGGTCAGGGGGGAATGACAGAGGTACACGGGGTCTATGCAGTCCCCCATATCTCCGTCCGTCACCTTGCGCTTGTTGCTCCCATCAGCATCCATCTCCCATATGTCCCAGTTGTCCTCCGGCCTGAGCTTCCCTGCGAAGACTATATGCTCCCCGCTCGGTTCGACATCGGGGTAGCCTGCGGCGGCGAACTCCGGGGTGAGGACCTTGGGCCCTTCCTCCCCTGGATACAGGAGCACTATCCTGCTGCCCAGGGGAAGGGGCCTAGCAGGCCGGAAAACGAAACCCCCTCCACGCTCCTCCGTGTGAAGGGGGTACTGGGTGAAGACTATGGGGTAGGTAAACGAAGGCCTACGCTCCCAAAACCTCGGAAAGCAGGACGCAAGGACCACCGCCGCAACGTACACTAAGGTCCACCTCAAGACCTTCATGGGCCCTCCCCTAACCTTTCTCATCTCCTGCGACTTATCCTCCTCACAACTCCTGAGCGGGGCGGTTGCGATGGAACGTGGCACGGGCTACCCGGAGCACGTTTCCTCGGTATGGAGTTCCCCTTCTCTCCAGCGTTCTAGAGTATACAGTCCATCCCGGAGGCCTCCCTTAGAAGGGCAAGGCCTCTCATCTTATCTCCCTTATCAGCTCCCTCAGCACCGAGGGCCTTATCCCCTGCTTACCGTCCGAGAACACAGTATCCGGGTCGGCGTTCTCCCCTATGACCTCTATAAGGAGCCCGTGGGCGCCGGCCCCTATCCCGGCCCTGGCCGCATAGGGCACCATCTCGGCCCTCCCTGTGCTGTGGCTCGGGTCCACCAATATGGGGAGGAAGGTCTCCTTTTTAAGGGGAGCTATCACATCCAAGTCGAGCGTGAACCTGTCGTAAAGTCCGCTGACGGATGTCCTCACACCTCTCTCGCACAGGACTATATCTAAATTCCCTTCCTTGGCTATGTATTCTGCGGCGCAGAGCCACTCCCTGAGGGTGGCGGCCATGCCCCGCTTAAGGAGCACGGGCTTGCCGTACCTTCCCACTTCAACCAGAAGGGGGAAGTTCTGCATGCTCCGGGAGCCTATCTGGAGCATGTCTACATACTGTCCCACGAGGCCCACGAGCCTTGGGTCCAAGACCTCGGACACCACCGGGAGCCCCGTCAGCTCCCTCGCCTCCGCCAATATCTCCAGCCCCTTCTCCCCGAGCCCCTGGAAGCTGTAAGGGGAGGTCCTCGGCTTGAAGGCCCCTCCTCTTAGCATGTCCGCCCCGGCCTCCTTCACCGCCTCGGCTATCTCCAAAGTCTGCTCCCGGCTCTCCACAGCGCAGGGGCCTGCTACGATCACCGGCCTTCCCTCTCCTATCTCCACTTCCCCCACCCTCACCACACGGGTGCGGCCATCCCTATAGGCTTCTTGGAATTCCCGGGAGACCAAGCGGTATCCTTTATCCCCCATAGCGCTCACCCCTTTTTTAAAGAAGCAAGTAACGTACCGTCCTCGTCCAGGAATATAACATTAAGGGGGACAAAGTAAAACAGGAAGATCCCGATCGAGCTTAAAGATCTCCCCCGCGGGACCCCGCCCCTTTCTGCGAAATTCCGCAACCCTACCTCCCGTCCAACAGCCGCCGCACGATCTCGTCCGTACCGACGCCATCGGCCTCAGCATGAAAACTCGTCACGATCCTATGGCGCAGCACCGGTAGGGCGATGGCTCGCACGTCCTCGACCGAGGGGGTATACCGGCCGTCCAAAACGGCCTTGGTCTTAGCCCCCAAGATCAGATACTGAGAAGCCCTGGGTCCGGCCCCCCACCGCACCCACCGGCGCACGAAGTCCGGAGCCTTCTGGGATGGCCTGGTGTCCCTCACTAGGTCCACGGCGTACTCTATAACTTTGTCCGACACCGGGACCCGCCGCACCAGCCTCTGTAGCTCCACGATCCTTTGGGCGTCTAATACCCTCCTCACCTCGGGGAGGGTAGCTCCGGTGGTAGCTCGGACGATCTGGCGTTCCTCCTCCTCGGAGGGGTAATCTATCCAAAGCTCGAACATAAACCGGTCCAACTGGGCCTCCGGGAGGGGGTAGGTGCCTTCCTGCTCTATAGGATTCTGGGTGGCCAAAACGAAGAAGGGCTCCTCGAGGGGATAGCTCTTGCCCCCCACCGTGACCTC
>DTXA01000464.1 GCA_012962735.1 Candidatus Latescibacterota bacterium | reverse complement strand
TGACGGGCACGCTGAAGGAGGCGCTGGAGGTAGAGAGGATCGTCAAGGGCAGCGGGATCGTCTTCCAGGTGGGGTTCATGAGGCGGTTTTACTTCGCCTATCGGGAGGCCAAGAGGATGATAGAAGAGGGGAAGATCGGCCAGGTCGAGGCGCTGAACGGGCGCTTCTGGAGCGGCCGGAGGGACGACCTCCTCAACAACGGCATCCATATATTTGACATAGTTCAGTTCTTCGGAGGACGGGCGACTGAGGTTTACGCCAGGGCAAAGGGGAACCACATTGCCCTGACCATCGAATTCGAGGACGGCAGGGTGGGGAACCTGTTCCTGAGCGATACCTCCTGGAACCATTCCGTACATGAGAGGCTGGAGATCGCCGGAAGAGGGGACCGCACCTTAGTGGCCGAGAACGGAAGGCGCCTCTGGATGTACACCCCACGAGAGTCTGGGAGTATCTTCGATCTTTCGGGTGAGCCGACTCGATTCTGGGAACCTCCTCAGGTGGTGCATGCAATCACCGGGTACAACCTGGCGGGGTTCGCCGGGGAGCACCGGCATTTCCTCCGCTGCATAGCCTCGGGGGCCCCCTCCTCGGTCGGGGCGGAAGCCGGTGTTAACTCGATCCGGCTGAAGGAGGGGGTGGAGAGGTCGCTGGAGACCGGAAAGGTGGTCCGGCTTTGAATCAAAGGGGAGAACATGGGGACGATGAAGGTCGAGAACCCGTACTTCGAGCTGGTCCTGGCCGTCGACGGGGAGGTTCGCCCCCGCATGATTGCGGACAATAGTCTTCACCGGCTACGAATCGGCAGGGAGCCGTAACACACTGTCCCTGTGCGTTTTTAAAGCGAGGCATTAAGATGCTGGACACCGGGCAAGGTGTTCGGTCATGGCTACCTTAGCTTGGATAGCCAAGGAAGCGGGTTATCATTTTGACACCTACATTGCCGCCAGGGCCACGGGGGCGCATTATCCCTATAGTTGGCCCTTCCATGAGCCCAGTACGGAGTGTGACGGAGTGGGACCGTTCTTCGGAGAGCATCATGCTGAAATGAATTGGCAAGGTATACCAGGATGAGCGAAGTGTAAAATAAGCATTGAGTCTCGGAAGGGAGGAATTAGTATGTCTCAAGAAAAACCCAGGTTGATCGTTCCCTCAGAGGTACCGGGAAGGAAGACCAGCGGCGGAGGAGATTTAAAGTTCTTCGTTCAAGAAGAGTTTTATATATGCACCAATTGGCCATAAACCCTGTTAGAAAGCTCGGATAGAGCATTGAACCCTCACCCGTTAGAACAATATTTCTAATGGAACAAGCCTGCCCGGGAGGTTTGGACTCGTGCTCAACCTGACCCAAGTAAAGGCGTTCCACATCCGAAAATGACTTGGATAGCATGGAAAAAAGCTCCATGCTTCGCTCCGGTACCTTTCGGAAGTCCTAGGCTCTTCCGGTAACTCAATTCTGATAGAGATATTTGCCCACTCAAACCAAACGAGGAGGAGACGATGGCAGAGCGAGTCCGGATCCATCCGGAAGCCATAGTAACAGCGCTGGAAGCCTTTAAGCTCCGAGTTTACGAGGCTTACATTGTGGACGACGAAAGGGTGGTGCGCAAGCCGGATGGGAACGGGGTGCATTGGCTGGCCTCCCAGCTGACTTCGGGGTTTCTCCGAGTCTTCTCGGTGTTATACAAGCTGGGTGGGGACCCCAGGGACGGGGAGTTCGCCAGGGCCTGCCTCCAACCTCTGAAGCGGAGCGCCGTATGTATCCATGAGACCTATATCTGGAACTTACCCACCCCCTCAACCTGCGACCACGGCAGGTACTGGACCAACATCCTCTTCGCTGCGGAGTGTTTGGAGGACGAGGATACCCTGCGCTGGTTGGAGGGGGCTATAGGGGCGTGGCCGTACTTCGAGGACAGGGGGCTTTTCTACGTGCATTTCTCCCCAGCTACCCGGAAGGAACACGCCCACAACCACCCTTATAACATGGAGCTGGAGGCTGCAGTGCCTGCCTGGATTGTGGGGAGGAAGTTGGGCAACGAGGTCCTGATGGAGAGGGGGAGGAGGGTGGTGGAGAGCTTCTTCCTGGCGAACCAAAGGCCGGACCGTTTCTGGGACTACGACTACGAGGGGGTATACGGGACCGAAAGCTTGGAGTACCTCTATTCCGCATATTCCGTACTGCGGGGCAGATTACGGCGAGGTGGTAGCGAGGGGCGTAGATTGGGTGCTTAGGTGCCGACTTCAGGAGTGGAGCTTGGATCCCTCTCCCCACGAGTGCGGGCTGGTGCCCCAGCATATGGCGGAGCTGGCTTACAGGGGCGTAGAAGTCGAGGGCGAGCGGGCGGAGACGGCCCAGGTCCTCAGGACGCTGAGGAGGGTGCGAAGGGAGCTTTTCAAGGGGAGCAGACCCCAGCTTTATTTTGAGGCCAAACCTGCCCTCTCCCATCTGATCGCCTGATTTGAAGGGGAATCTTCATGAACCCCATGAGTTGGTTAGAAAAGAAGGAGGCCTCATGTACAAATTGGGCTTGTCGTCGGTAGGACGGCAGGTTTGGGCCTTCTACCATCCCTTCTACGGGACGCCCGATGGCCCCAGCGGCCGCTGGCTCAC
>DTXA01000463.1 GCA_012962735.1 Candidatus Latescibacterota bacterium | reverse complement strand
GGGAACCTTACATATCCCCCATCACTTCTCCTTGGCCTCCTTAGCCTCCTGTATTATCTTCTCTGCTATCTCCTGAGGGACCTGTTCGTAGTGGGAGAACCTCTGGGTGTGCATACCTTTTCCCTGGGTGATGGACCTTAAGGTAGTGGAGTACCTGTACAGCTCCTTCAGGGGCACGAGTGCCCGCACCACCTGGAGGGGCTCCCTGGCCTCCATCCCTAATATCTTCCCCCTTCGACCCGAGAGGCCCCCAATAACATCCCCCATATACTCCTCGGGGACGATCACCTCCACCTCGTAGATCGGCTCTAAGAGGATGGGCCTGGCCTTCATAAACGCATCCTTGAAAGCCATAGAGGCGGCTATCTTAAAGGAGATGTCGTTGGAGTCCACCGGGTGGAAGCTCCCGTCGTATACCGTGGCCCTCAGGTCCACCACGGGGTACCCCGCCAACACCCCCTTCGCCATGGTCTCCCGAACACCCTTCTCCACAGAGGGGATGAACTTGGCGGGTATCACCCCACCGGTGATCGCGTCCACGAACTCGAACCCCGCTCCCCGCTCCAACGGCTCTATCTTCAGGTACACCTCACCGTACTGCCCCCTCCCCCCGGTCTGCTTCTTGTGCCTGTGGTGCCCCTCTGCTGGAGCTAAGATCGTCTCCCGATAAGGGATGCGGGGCTCCTCGACGTTCACCTCCACCCCGAACTTGTGTCTGAGCTTGCTGATCACGACCTCTAAGTGCATCTCGCCCATACCTTCTAAGATCGTCTGTTTAAGTTCCGGATCGACCCTGAATGTGAAGGTGGGGTCCTCCTCGTGGAGCCTCGCCAGGCCCGAGTTTATCTTCTCCTCATCCCCTTTGGCTTTGGGCGAGACCGCTATCTGAATCACCGGCTCCGGGAACTTTATCCCCGGAAGCACCACGGGGTTGTTCCTGTCGCACAGCGTGTCCCCGGTGTGGGTATCCCTGAGCTTCACGAGCGCTCCGATGTCTCCGGTGGTCGTGGTCCCGACCTCATGGCGCTCGTTACCGTTCATCACGTATATCTGCCCGACCCGCTCCACTCCCCCCTTGTTGGAGTTGAGCACCTCGGCACCGGACCTCAGGGTCCCGGAGTAGACCCTGAAGAAGGAGAGCTCTCCCACGTGGGGCTCGGACAGTGTCTTGAACACCAGAAGCGAGAGGGGAGCGTCCGGTTCGGGGGGTATCCTGACCTCCTCCCCGTCCCTTGTGGCTACGACCTCCCCGTCCACAGGGGTCGCGCCGTAGTCGGACACCACATCTAAGAGCCTGTCCACACCGATGTTCGAGGGCCCATCCCCGCAAAGGAGGGGGAACATGCTCCTCTCTCTCACCCCCTGCCTTATACCCTCCTTAAGCTCTTCCTCGCCGAGCTCCCCCTCGAAGTACCTTTCCATAAGTTCCTCGGAGACCTCCGCCACTGCCTCTACCAACTGCTCCCTCATCTCCGCTGCCCGGCTCTCAAGCTCCGCCGGAATAGGCTCCCCTTTAGGTCTGCCCTGAGCCCCGGGGGTGTAGGTCAGCAGCTTCATCTTCAGAAGGTCCACTATCCTGTGGAACCCGGTCCCCCCGTCCACGGGGAACTCGAGGGGCACGACCCCGGACCCGAAGCGCTCACGGACGCTCTGGAGCACCTTGTCGAAGTCCGCATACTCCCTCCCCATCTGGGTGACGAAGAAGAACCCCGGCAGGCCGTACTCCTCCACGAACTCCCAGGCCCTCTCGGTCCCCACCCCGATCCCCTCCACAGCGCTGAGCACCACTACCGCGTTGTCAGACGCCCTCAGGGCCGCCTTCATCTCCCCTACAAAGTCTGGATATCCGGGAGTGTCCAATATATTGACCTTAACTCCGTTCCAGTGAGCATGGAGTACGGTGGCGTTCAAAGAGATCTGCCGCTCCTGCTCGTCCTGGGTATAGTCCGAACGGGTGTTCCCCTCCTCCACCCTCCCCATCCTATTGATCTCTCCGGCGCAGAATAACATAGCCTCAGCTAAGGAAGTCTTCCCACAGCCTCCGTGTCCTACCAACCCTATATTCCGGATGACGTCAGGCGTGTACTCTCGCACAGAGCCCTCCTTGTCCTGAAAAGTTTCCCTTGTTTCTCTCTTACTTAAATTACCTCGAGACCACCGCCGTGTCAAGCCCCCTTATATGCCTTAAAAGGTATCGGGGCGAAGCGAGGAAGCATATTCATCCCCCGAACTGCACGCATACCCTATGGGTATCCCCGAGATCATAGTAGTACGGCACCCAGGCGTAGTTCACCTGAAGCCGCCCCATCCGAAGGCCAACGCCCGCAGCTATGTTCCGCTCCTCCGGACCGACCACATACCCAGCCCGCAGGGAAAGACCGCCCGTTCGCACTTCCCCCCCCACCCTCACCTGGGGGTCCCTCCCCCGGAGGAGATATCCCTCCAGAGCCCCCCGAAACGCCCCCTTGCTGTAGCTCACCCCTATCCGCACCTCCCGAGGGAGCGAAACGTCCCGCACATATCCAAGGTGTGAGACCGTCCCCCCGAACACGAGCCCCCGCACAGGCATGGGCCACAGGAACCCGATATCAGCTCCCACTCCCTTTGTCTCGTACAGGTATATCTTCTCATACAACACCCGGACGGTCCCCCCCAAGACTACAGGCCCCACCTCCCCGGCGCCCGAGAGCCCTAAGGCTATGTCGTACACCCCAAAGGTCCCCTGAGGCTTCTCAGAGGGCCCCTCACGATGCTCCAACCCTCCCACTCCACAGTACATCAGCCCAACCCCCCAGGCCCGGACCCCAGTTCCCCAGGCCATCCCCAAGTACTCCTGCTTGATCCCCTGAAACCACAGCATCTGGCCGAGGGCCAACCTCCTTCCCACAAGGGGGACCAGCCCTGCCGGGTTCCCCCATGCTGGGAGCCCTCCTCCCCAGAGGGCCGCACCCACATCCCCCATAGCAGCCGTTCTGCCATCGGGGTTCCTCAGCAGGAACGCCATCCCCGTAGCACCATCTGCGTCTCCCCAAAAGCCCAATCCTATTGCCAGGACGAATAGGTATCTCATCCCTCTTCCCCTATGGTTTTCTGACTGATTGTTGATAACTGACCGTTAAACACTTATTTAAGGTAAAAAAGTATCCCCGAGCCGAACCAGAAGCCACTGCGGCCCTCGGAAAGATATCTAAACCCCACCTCTAAGTTGACCCCCAACTGGGAAAGGGGGAACACCTCCCCTCCCCAGAAGGCCGCGGCCCCATACCTGGTTTCATCGTAACGCCTTGGTCTAACGCTCTCCCACCTCTCCCCCCATTCGTGCCACACCGACCCACCGATACCCGTATAGATGTGTACTGTTCCCTCGGCGTCGAACCTGTGAAGCCATCTGAGATCGACAGCGAGGTCCCCCTCGTCCTCTCCACCCCACCAAAAAAGTGTCCCCTGGAACCCAAGCTTCTCGTCCAGATATCCCCTCACGCTCACCCCTGGCACCATCAGGGTGTACTGGAACCCGATCCCCACTTCCGCATCAGCTCCCTCCCAGACCCCAAAGGCTAACAGGAGAAGAAAGACCATATCCGCACCTCCTCAGAAAAAGAACTCTGTGGAAAGCCCGTGGCTGGCCTCTGCCCCCATAGGGTCGGTGGCGAAAGCATACCCCACGGACATCCTCGGGAACCTCAGCCCGAACCCCCCCCTTATACTCCGGTCCGAATTCCTCCCCAAGTCCCGCACTCCAGCCCGCACCACAAAAGTACTGCTCACCTCCCACTCCACCCCGACCCGCACCTCCGTCCTCCGCCGGGAACGTACCGCCTCCCCGTAAAGCCCGGCGCGCCCCAGCCTCCACATCCCCCCAAGCCTGACGACCGTCGGGATCCGATCTCGGGACGAGCGCTCCCTCTTCCAATAACGGTCCCTGAGCGAAACGCTTGCCCCAAGATGTTGCACGGCCAATCCGAAAGCACCTTTCCCACCCTTCCAGATGACCCCCAAGTCCAGCCCAAAACCTCCCCCCCTCTGCCCCGCCAGTTCCCTTCCGAAGACCCATCCCGCAAGCCCCCCGTAGACACCCCTCCATACCCTCAGGCCGAGGGCGAGGCCGAAAGCGTACTCCGCTACACCGAGGGTCTCGGTGCGCCGTCCTTCCACATTCCTCCCCTGTACCGAGGTAGAAGCCCGGTGCCACAACAGCCCCATACCTCCATCAGGCTCTAAGGGCTGGAAGTACCCTACCTCGTAAACCACGCGGTCCAGCGATAGCATTCTGTAGGACGCCCCGACCGACCTCTCCTCCGACCCCACGAGAGCTGGGTTGTATAGGGCTTCCACCACAGCTCCCACTCCCCCCAACGCCACCACCTGCGCTCTCCCCTCCACATCCAAGAAGGCCCCGGCATCCCATCCCCACGTCGGGGAGTACACGAGGATCAGGAGGCTACTCCAAAACCAGTACCTTACCGAAGGCCCTCTCGCCGCGGTCCGTCTCGATCCTGTAGAAGTACACCCCGCTGGCCACATACTCCCCCCCATCGTCCCTCCCATCCCAGTTCTCCCCGTGGTCCCCCCTTCCCCT
>DTXA01000462.1 GCA_012962735.1 Candidatus Latescibacterota bacterium | reverse complement strand
GGGGCATAAGGTCCTGCCTGGGATTCGGTTCCACCACGAAGATGCGGCTTCCGACCCCCGGAAGCTCGGTGCGGATCGCCACTCCTTCCCCCTCCTGCTCGGCATCGGCCGAAAACACCTCGCCGGTCTGGGGGTCCCATTCCTGCGCCTGTCCCATTCCGGGCATCCGCACCGTCAGGGGCCCGGATTCCTCGTCCTGCCGGGTGTGGCAGATGAAGGCCAAATAGCGCCCGGTCCCTTCGTCGTAGCGTAGCATGTAGAGGCTATCTCGGAACTCCTCTCCTTCTTCGGTCGTTATGGATACCCGCCGGATCTTCCCTGTCGCCGAAAGTGCGTCCACGATGCGCTTCCTTTCCAGCGGGACCCGGACGGCCCTCTCGGCGAGCTCCTTCACCTCCTCGCTCGGCAGCGCATCCACGCGCTCAGGGACTGGCTCCACGAATATGACATCTCCGCCGGCCTCGAGGAACCTCTCCAAGGTCCTCCTGGTGCTGCCCCGCATGGTCCGCATAGGGGGCACCACTACCACGCGATACTTCGCCTCGGCCACGCGCAGGGAATCTCCCTCTACCGAACCGTGCCTGCATAGGATGTCTTCGTCCAGGTAGTCGAAATCAAAATGCTCCTTTAACAGTACGTTTTGGAGCACCTCAAACTGCTCCTCCAGCCGGTCGAGGGGTTCGCCCACATCCGCGTAGAACATACCCCAAGCGCTTTCTATGGGATGGATTACGGCGACGTCGCGGACCGGCTCCCCCTGTGTCATAAGGACCCCGATCCGGGCGAAGTAATCCTCCACGACCGGATAGTCCCGCCACCAGGACGACTGGAAGAAGATGGAGGCCGGATAGTCCCTCTTGGCCTCACCCGCCATGGTATACCACGAAAGGTGCTGACATCTCAGATTCACGCCGAGGGCGGCTTGCCAGTCGCCGACGGCCTTGTGTTCGGCAAAGGTGAAATGCCAGCCCGTGCAGCCGTAAAGCTCGCTTAAGACCCACTTCCTTCCGAACTGATGTGCCACGGAGCTGCACTGCTTGACTGTAGCGTACTCCGGCGGGCACCCACCGGGCCTCGTAAGGCCTTGGCCGCACAAGATATCTATGCCAGGAGCCTGCATAAATTCGTAAAACCTCATAGTGCTGCCCACGACCGAGGTCTGGCTGCGCAGGGTCCCCTCGGCTAACACATGCCCGGTGAAGAGGAGGTCGTGTTCTTCACACCACCTGCCGATCTGCTCCCCGAAGTTCCTGGAAAAAAGATGCGTGATGCAGTCGTAATAGTCCCGTCGCACCTTGGAGAACTCCTCCCCGTCCACCTCGAAGAAGATCTCCGGGAGGTGGGGCAACAGCTCGTATCCATATCGTTCCCTGAACACATCCGGCAGCTTTTCCGTCCAGGGAGCCTCGCCGCAGTCGGGATACATGCGCAAACTCCCGTAGTTGGGCTCGTCGGTGAATATGCCCGGTATCGTGGAGCCAAACTCCTCCCCAACTTCCCTGGCGTAGGCCTCGTACGTGACCTCGACGAATTTACGCACCGCCTCGGCCGAAAGTGTGTCGAGGTAAGTCTGGCCGTTATACCAGGGGGAGGGATCGGCCACCTTACAATAGAAGGCCAGCACCTTCTCTCCCAGGACCGCACGGGACACATCCTCCGGCCTGATTTGGCGGACCTTCGATGCCTTGCTGCCCTCCACACGGGCCAGGAATATCCCGAGCTCCTCCCCACTCGGGCTGAACTTCTCGGGGTCCACGATCTCCATACGAAGGCGACGTTGACGGTAGCGCACATCCTTCGTCACCAGTCCCCCGGCCGCACCCGAGGGCCAGCGGTCTTCGTCGTAAAGCCACGCCTCTATCCCGACCCTCTTCGCCTCGTCCGCGCACGCCTTGACCATTTTGAACCATTCTTCGGACAGATAGGGCGTGGCCAACCCGATCCTCGAGTGCATGAAGGCACCACCTAAGCCCATCCTGTGGAACACCCGGACCTGCCTTCTGAGCTCTTCCTCCTCCAACAGCCCGTTCCACGCCCAGAAGGGCTTACCCCGATACGCCGAGGGCGGCGACGAAAAGAGTTCCTGCAGGTCCATTGATATCCTCCTTTCGTGTGGGTTCCGATCACCCGTTTTGCGGGTTAATTTAACGAACTTAAAGAGAAAATGCAATTAAAATCGTCACACGGTGAGGGGTCCGTGACTGACAAGGGGATAGATTTATTTTATAGGATAAACTGATAACTTTAGCTTTAACTCTGAGTAGTCACAGAGCGAGTAGCTTCCAAGTTGGAAGAAGGCCGAGTTGTCAAATTGTGATATAGGTCACAGTATTCGGCCGTTCGAATTTTTATCTTAACCTCAAATGAGGTGGTTTATACCTCATAGGGAGGGGAGAGCTATGAGCTGCCTCTGGTCCGCCTTCGTGCTATGCTCCCTCGCCTGGCCAGTTCATGCCCAAGTTGAGGTAGAGCTTTCGGT
>DTXA01000461.1 GCA_012962735.1 Candidatus Latescibacterota bacterium | reverse complement strand
TAAGCATAGAGGAGATGTACAAGGGGTACTATACCAAAGAGGAGTATAAAGCTGTGAAAGCCAGTTACCATATATTCCTCAAGGAGCATGGGTTCAAGCCGGACGCGGAAAACTCCGGCTATCCGGTGTTCTCAAGGGGTTTCGCCGCAAGGCTTCCGGAGGAGTACAGCAAGCCGGCATTTCTGACCCAGGAGGTTTGTCGCTTCCTCCGGAAGCACAGAGAACGGCCTTTCATAGTCTACCTGAATTTCTTGGAGCCCCATATGCCCTTCTTCGGCCCCTACGATGGGATGTACGGGCCGGGGGATGTGGACCTGCCCGAGAACTTCGATTCGCCTCCGGGGCCCGATTCCCCGATAAGGTACCGCTACATGGTCGAGTATTACCGAGAACACGGATTTGCCGACAGGGAAGGAAAACATGGGAAACTGGAGACAGAGTGGGAGTGGCGGTATCTCATCAGCCGGTACTGGGGGCTCGTCTCCTTGGTGGATGCACACGTCGGGAGGATCTTGGAGACCTTAGCCGAGCTGGGGCTCGATGAGCGCACGGTGGTGGTGTTCACAAGCGACCACGGGGACATGATGGGAAGTCACAGGCTGGCCACGAAGATGGTTATGTACGAGGAGGCTGTCAGGGTGCCGCTCCTCATAAGGGTCCCCTGGCTCGGAAGTCCCTCCCAGATGATAGACCATCCCGTCAGCCAGACAGACCTGGTCCCCACCCTATTGGACATCCTCGGCATGCCGATACCGCCGCATTTGGAGGGCGAGAGCTGGTATCCCTACCTCAGAGGTGACAGGCCCTGGCCGAAGGAGCCTGTGTTCATAGAGTGGAACGGTCGGGACGGGGACCTGTGGGCGGGAGGGCCCACCTACGGCTTCCCCAAGGAAGAACTCCGAAGAGTGGCGGGGGCGCGCATCAGAACGGTTATCGCACCGGACGGTTGGAAGTTGAACGTAAGCGAGACCGGGGAGCACGAGCTGTACGACCTGAAGGGCGACCCCTTGGAGACCCGGAACCTCTACCGCAGGGGGGAGAACCGTGGGGTCGTGCGGAGGTTGTATTCGTACATCCGGGAGTGGCAGGAAAGGACGAGGGACGATGTGGAACTGGAGATATAGGCCCCCCGATGTCTTCCTTGACACAGATGGGGGGCTTATATCGCCCGATAGAGGAGTAGATCTAAGAGACGGGAGATAGTGGCACTGGCCGTCGAGTTCAAAAGTCCCTCCAGGTTGCCTTTCTTCCAATATGCGGTCCTCGACGTGCCGGACGACGTGTGCGATTGTTGGGAGATGGATAGGGCGAAGGCGGGCTGGTTCTTCGGGGAAGCGGCCATGGACGACTGGGGGTGCGGTTGGGAGCGCATGAGTTCGACAATATGGGCCAGGTGACCTTCTATTCGCTCGAGCATTGGAATAAGCTCGCTTCCTACAGACCCCCGGACCCACACGACGATTTCTACGAGGCACGTGGTCAATATGTGGTCGTGACCTGCCATTTCAACCTCATCGAGCGGTTGCATATGCTCCATGGGTTCGCCCGTACCATGGAGGACTTCTACCTCGCCCCGGAGAAGATAGAGAAGGTGCTCGATATGACCCTCGATTTCAAACTCGCCCAGACGTGGGAACTGCACAAAGATACGGCGATCGGGTGCACGGGGTTTTCTTCACCGACGATTGGGGGACCCAGCAGGCCATTTTCGTGCCCCTGTCCATCTTCAGGGAGTTCTTCTATCCTAGGTACGAGTAACTTATATCCGCGGTGCACGGGTATCACTTTATACTCCACTCCCTGAATATGCTCGAAGCGGCTCGTAAGCTCGGCAAACCTCATGGAGTCACAAACATATATTTCGTCCAGGGCAAAATAGACGACCTCTCCGAATTTGAGCACGATAGCTTCGAGCTGGTATTATGCTTAGATTCGCCCTTGTCCTTCTGTTACGACAGTTACGAGGCCGCCCTCCGTGAACTTATCATGAACAGGTCGCAGGTTATCACAGAGGGGACGAACTTCGACCTAAAGCATTGAGGAAAGTCGCCTAAATATGGGCATATCACGGGTTCTGGGCACCCCGGGAGAACTCCTGCACCTTGGCAGGGACTTTCCCGTCCCGTTTGACCTTTCGGATGAGGTCCACAAGCTGGACCACATGGGCCTCCACCATGGCCCTCCCCTTTTCGACCGAGGCCTTTTTGGCGTCCCCCACGTAGCCATCGGGATAGGACGCATACCAGTCTACAGAGGTGGTGGCAGGGGAGACGTCGTAATCCTTCCGGGAGGTGTAGAACTCCTCCGGAACCCGGTCCATGTGCACCAGCTCGGGATAGAGGTATAGGGCGAAGCTCGTCTCTACCTCGCAGGCATGGCCGGTCTCTTCCGTCTCCTTGAGCCGGTCGACCACTTCGGGAGCTAAGAAGATGGGGGGGAGGTATACCGCATAGTCCTTACCCCGGTCGCAGAGTTGCTGGAGGAAGACCTTGAGCAACGCGGTGTTCCCCCCGTGGCCGTTGACTAAGATTATCTTGTGGAATCCGTTCCGGGCCACCTCGTCGCAGATCGCCTCCAAGAGGCGCAGCAGCAGGTCGGCCTCTAAGGAGATCGCTCCGGGGAGGTTCTTCATTTCCTTTGTGTAGGTGAAGAAAAGGGGTGGGAGCACCACAGCGGGTTCCCGCTCTGCAGCCAAAAGGGCGGTTTTGTGGGCCATAAGGCTGTCTATTCCTAAGGGGAGATGTTCTCCATGTTTCTCCAGGCTCCCGATGGGGATCAGCGCCACCCCTTCCTTGCGCAGCTCGGCCAGATCAGAGGCCGTGATCCTCTCCCATCGCATAGCGCCTCCTTTCGACAGGGGTCTTACCTTCCTATCTCGTCCAGCTCGGCGTCTATCCACCCTATCAGGGCATCGAGCTCCCCGATCCGCTCCTGGGGAAGCTCCTTCATCCGTGCCACTTCCTCCATCAAGGGGACCCCCTGAGTCGCAACACCGGGAGACCCCCCGCTCTAAGGCCTCCGTCCCCTTCCTGAAGAGGGAAAGTAAAGCTTAGGTCGTTTCCCCGCGCCCCGTAGCCTATGTCGGCATCGGACCACTTGGCGAGCTGATGTTGAAGAACACTTGCCCGAGCCGACCCCCCCTGGGATAGCGGCCGTGCCCCCTCGGGCTATGGGGAAGAGGAAGTCCAGGACCCTCTGGCCGGTGAAGAGGGGCTGGGAGGGGAGAGCCTTCAGAGGATGGGACGAGGTCTGCGCACCGGCCAGTGGTGCGAGAGCTTAAGGCCCAATACTTCACAGGGGGTCACTTTGAAATGATAAAGGGGATTGACAACATGGGCCTTCTTCCGATATTTTGTCGGCAGACAAAGGTTGCCATGCTGCCCATCCCCATGCCATATGATACTCTCCAGGGCAATCTTTGTCAAGTCCTTTAAGGACGGCTCATCCGGGAGCCCCAGGAACCTCAGAAGGACCCATGTCACGGCCTCATCGCCATGAGCCTCGTGGCCGAACCTCCGAATACCCTCCTCAGGACCTCCCTCAGGAACCTCCTCTCTACCTCTTCCTTTATCTTGAGCATGGTGACGATGGTGGTGTACACAGGGCGTCCATCCAAGGCTTCGATAATCTCCGCCACCGTGGCCCCCTCTTTACTCCAAAGGACCTCCAGAAGTTCCATCTCGCGCTCAGTGGGGTTGGCGGAAGACCTCCTGGGCATGGTCAGCTCCCTTCTCTTGGACTCTGTCAAGGTTCACCTTCCCAGGGCCAGGGCCGCCAGACCCAACAGCATGGCGGCCTTAAGGATGCTGCTCAACCTGCCCAAGGTCCTCCGGTCGGGGTTCCCGAGGAGGACGCGGGCCACATAAGCGAGCACCGGGTCAACCCCCGAAAGGACCAGGACCACATACGGCCAGCGGTACATCCCCAGGAAGAAGGGGAGGGGGGCCAGGAGGGCCGTGAGGAGCAAGGTCGTGCTCGCCCACCTCAGGGAAGATCCTCTCCCCCGGACCACTGCTAGGGTCCTGGCCCCAGCCTCCCCGTCCCCATCCACATCCTCAGCATCCTTGATGAGCTCCCTTCCGAGGTGGAACAGGAAGGCCAGGGCCGCAGGTACCAGGGCTCCCTCGGTCCTTCCGACGGCCATCCCCCCGTAAAGGAACGCAGCCCCTCCGAGGAGGGCCACAGCCAGGTTCCCAGCCAAGGGTAGGCGTTTGAGGAGGATATCGTACAGGACGAGGAGCCCGACAGCAGAGAGAGCCACGAGGAAGGGGCGGCCCAGGGGGAAGGCGACCAGAAGCCCGGAGGCGAAGAGGACCCCGGCCCAGATCCCGGCCACAGCAGGCGAGGTCCTTCCCGACGGGATGGGCCTTTCCGGTCTGTTCCTCCTGTCCTCCTCCAGGTCGCAGAGGTCGTTGAGGGAGTTTCCGCCTCCCAATATCAACGATGCCGAAATGGCCGCCCTCAGGACTTCGGGCCCGAGGGAACCTGCCACAAAGGCCCCGACCACGACGGCCGCGAACCCGATCGCCATGTTGAGGGGCCTTGCGAGCTCAAGCATACCTCTCACCTCAGGACCCTCCCCAGGGCCCTAAGGGCCTCTTCCTCGAGCCCTTCGGCCTCCCTTACGAGATCGGCCGCCTTCATGAGCTCGTCCGAGCTCGGAACCTTGGGCTCCCTCATGATCGGCAGGACCCTCCTTATCCTTCCGAGCTTCTCCGCCTCCCTTCCGTAGAGCCGGGACGCCTCCCTGAGGGCCTCCGACCGTAGGAAGACCGCCGCACTTTCGAGGTATATGGAAGCGAAACTCCTGGCCTCCGAGACCACCACGGCGGTGTACCCCGGCCCGAACCCTGGGGAGAACCTGCCGGATTCGAGCATATCGGCCCACCTCTTTATGGCCTCCAGGCCTCTGAATACCCGGGAGCCTTCCGGCGCCCTCCTCCGTGCCTCCCTAAGGGCGAACCTCAGGGACTCCTTTAAAGCCCTCGTAGTGTCCACCTTCACCTTCCTCCCGATTATCAGAACCGCAAGGCCGCCGTCCTCCCCGAGGGCATCCGCCTCCACGGGCTCCTCAAAGTAGGAGGCGGAGGCCGAGATGTAGTAGACCTTCTCCTCGGGATGGTAGCCCTTTATGAGCCAGAAGAAGGGACCTAACTTGGCCACAGCAGGGGCTCCCAGGTCTATGCTCGCCCTCACGGCCTCCCAGGCCTCCTCCTGCTTCCTCCCGAAGTCGGGGTCTCCGGGCTCGGCATATATGAGCCTCACCTCCCTCCCAAGGTTCCTGAGGAGTGGGAGAGCCTCGTCCCAGTCCAGGCTTCCTGGGCCGTATTCTGACAAGGAGTCGGCTATCGTGGTCCTGAAGGCCTGACCCGAGGTCCCCATGGCCCAGGCGGGGCTCAGGGTGTCCCCCAGCGTCCTGAAGGCACCCTCCAAGGCTCCTATGAGGGTGTTCGCCCTCCCCACGAACCTGGCCTTCCGTATGACCTTAGCGCCCTCAGGAAGGCGACCTACAGCTGTGGGCCTGACCTCCCTGACCTTCTCCCCGCCCGGAACGAAGAACTTTAACCCCCTGACCCTGTTCCCCGCGTATCTCGGGTCGTCCTCAGGTTCGCAGATGTTTACGCTGAAGCTGAACCTTCTTCCGTGGCCCTGCTTTGCTTTTATAAGTAGGGAGTGGACTCCCTCCCTAAGCTCCACAGATACACGGTCGTTGGGAAGGTGATGCCACCTCCTGCCGCTGAATTCGTAAACCTTCTTCCCGTCCACCCATACCACGAGTCCCTCGTCCGACCCAACCCAAAGCTCGGCCTCCTGGTCCCTCGGCGCCCTGAACTGTGCGTAGGCGTATACGACGCAGTTCCGTGGACGGCGGAAGTACCTGGCCAGGTCTATCCTGTCGTCGTAGAAATACACCGGTCCTTCCCACCCGTCCTCCCCGGGCACTGCCCTGGGGTCTTCGGGGTCCACGTACTCCCTGCCGTCCCTCGGGAATGGGCCCTTCAAAAGCCAGGTTCGGTTTCCCTGGCCGTACCTGCCGTATTCGTCCGGGTGCTTCTCGAACCTGCGGGCAACGGCCTCAAGGTCGCTCCCTTGCACCACTATCTTCTCCAGGTCGCAGGTCCCCAGCCCCCTCCAAGCTGCCAGGCTCAGAAACTCGAAGTCGTCCGGGTTGAAGCCCATGAGCCTCGCACATACCGCATCCACGGCAACTATGTCCCTCCCTGCCACCACCGTGTTCATACGCACCGGATGGCCCCCTTCCCTCTCTATCCGGGCCCGCTCCATCCCCACGATGGCGTCCACCACCGTGAAGTCCACGTCGGCTAAGGCGGCGAGGTCCACTATAAGCTCGTCTAACACGGACGGGGTGTGTGGGAGCCCCTGCCCCCTGCCGGGGGGATATCCTTTCATCTTGGGCCAACCGTACACCAACCCTGGGGGCAGACCTATTAAGTTCTTCATCGCCACCGTCATCCCCACCACGCCCGTGACCTTCAGCACGGGCACATCTATGAGCACATCGCAATCCAGCACGGTTTCGGGGATGTAATACTCCGATAGGCAGTTCCCCCCGCCGGGCACCTGGACCTTCACAGCTTTGTCGAAGTTCAGGTCCACGATGTCCAGGTCCACATCCACAAGATCGGGATCGTCTAACAAGTCTCTGTACCCAGCCACCTCGAACCCATCCCCCCGCTCCGCGGAAATCCCCTCAAGTCTTTTGTCAGGCGGAGCCCATCCACCAGCACCTTCGGCTATGGCGAAGCGGGCAGAAGGTGCTATCCGGTGCACTGTCCGAATCACGGCCTTCACAACCCTCCAGTCCGTTATCGCCCCCGAGCCGGACCTCTCTAAGTTCACAATGTTGGGCTTTATCACCACCCACTCGGCCCCGGGCTCCACAACCTGACCTATACCCGCCAGGGTCATGGCATACCCGACCATATCCTCAATCTGTTCGTACGTCAGCTCTTGGTCCGGGGGGGCGGAATTCGGAAGTTCAGGGAGGTCCGATCGCACCACGG
Source organism: Candidatus Latescibacterota bacterium (assembly GCA_012962735.1). Classification (GTDB taxonomy): domain Bacteria; phylum Latescibacterota; class 4484-107; order B68-G9; family B68-G9; genus B68-G9. The sequence goes on along the minus strand of DTXA01000461.1, from coordinate 8,824 downwards.
CCACCACCGGCGCCCCCGGCGGCGTGGCCGCAGAGACCCCGTCTGGAGGAATCCCACGGAACTTCCCGAGGAGCAACCCAGCAGCCATCAACCCGATCATTAAGGCCCACAATTTTCTGCCCATCTTCATCCTCCTATTTCGTCGCCCAGTACAAACCCAACAACATCACGGCTATTCCCGTTAGATTGGCCGGCGTGAAAGGCCGCTGTGGGGACCCCAAGCCGATGCCATTGTCCAGCCACTCCCCCCTTACTTTACGCTCTGTGCAGTATATCCTTCAGACTGGGATAAAGCTCCTTATATAACTCGAACCGCTCCGCATACTGCCTGTGGCGCCCCGGGTCCGGCTCGAAGGTCTCCCTGACCCGCACGAGGCGTCCTGCCGCCTCCTCCACCGATCGGAACTCCCCTACCGCCACCCCCGCTAATATGGCCGTGCCTAAGGAGGTGGCCTCGGAGACCCAGAGCGTGGATATGGGATGTCCCAGTATGTCCGCCTTGATCTGGGACCAGACGGGAGACTTGGCCCCCCCTCCCGTCAACCTAAGCTCATGAACCTGCACCCCCGCCTCCTCTAAAAGCTCCATGTTCAGCCTCATCTCCATGGTCACCCCCTCCAAGAGGGCCTTGACGAACTCCTTTTTGGAAGTGGAAAGTGTAAGGCCGAGTATCGCCCCCTTGGCCTTCACGTCGAAGTAAGGGGTACCGGTCATCGTGAAGTGGGGGAGGACCAGGAGCTCCGTGGGTCCCTCCGGCAGGTCCGAGAGGATGAGGTCGTAGGGGTCCTTTCCGAGTCGTTCCGCCTCCTCTCGTTCCCTCTCCCCGAAAGTGTCTCTGTACCACCTGAGAAGCGACCCTCCGGTGAAGTTGAAGGCCAGGGTCACCGAGAGCTCAGGCGCCACATGGGGGTAACATGTGAAGTTGTGGGCCAGAAGCCTCTCCGGGTGCCGGACCTCCTTGAAGGCCGGTGCGATGCACTCCACGGTTCCCACCCCGTATGCCGCAAGTCCTTCCCCCACGACACCCGACCCTAAGGCGTTACAGGGCTGATCGTGACCCCCGGTCACCACCACCACCCCACGGGGCAGGCCGAACTCCTCGGCCTTCCCTCTGGGCACCACGCCCACGGCCGTGCCCGAAGGGGCGACCTTCGGGAAGATGTCCTCCGAAAGCTCCGCCACCCCCAACATCCGCTCCGACCACCGCTTCTGCCGTACATCGAACGCCATCGTGCGGGCCGCGAGGGAATAGTCCGTGGTGGGCTCCAGTCCCAGGAGGTAGAAAACGTACTCTTCGTAACACAAGAACTTCCAAACCCTTCGGAAGACCTCGGGCTCGTGCTCCCGCATCCAGAGCACCTTGAGGATCGTGTACATCGGGTGCAGTGGCATCCCCGTGATCCTGAAGACCTCCTTCGGTGACATCCGCTCCGCCCACCACCTGGCCAACTCGTCCGTCCTGGCGTCGAACGAGATAGGGGTGTTGTACAAAATCTCCCCATCTTTCGACACCGGCACGGCCGCCTCCCCCTGACATGACACGCTTATGGCCCGTACGGGGTCGTGCTTGGTGCGGGCTGCCACCTCCCTTATGGCCTCCAGTATGGCTTCCGTCACCTGATGGGCGTCCAGCTCCAACCATCCAGGCTTCGGGCTCAAAAGTGGATACTCCCTGTAAGCTGAGGCGACCACTTCCCCGTCCAAGTTGAAGGCGACCGCCTTCGTTCCCGTGGTGCCCACGTCTATCCCCAAAAGGCTCATACCCACCTCCCGGCTGTATCGTTCGGCTTGGAAGGCCGATTCCTTGGCCTAATTTGCGACAACTTAAAGGTATCCGGGCGAAGTGGAGAACTTTTTGAAACATATATCGGTGAGCCGGGCCGACGTGGCCATATTCGACAGGAAAAAGGAAGTGGGCCACAGGGTGATAGTATCGCCGTTTGTGGAGGAGATATATCTCCAAGAAATGATTGTTCACTTTAAGAGGCTCCTCCTTAGGTCTAATAAAAGCAGCTAAAGAGCTTAGGGGTCCCCAAAAAGTATCTGAGCGAAGGAGCTATAGAGGGCTGGATAGGCGTCAGGCTACGCAGTCCCGCCGAACTCCACCGCCCTCTGGACCCCTTCGCCCTCTTTCAATATGTACAACTTGTTCGCCTTGAGCCCCCTGAACTCCTCCACCAACCCGCTCGGCCAGCGAACCCTCACCAAGTCCACCTTTGTGTTCCTTCCAAGTCCGAAGTGTACCCTTATGTCGTTCCCGCACAGAAAGCTCGATCCCATATACACTTCTCGCATCTGCGTCAGCCCCCCGGCCGTGACCCAGATGCGGGCCCCTATCCCGTCCCGGTTGCTCCTCGTGCCCACAGTGCGGAACTTTATCCAGTGGTTCCGGTTCCCCCCCTCGTTGCGAAGCAACGTGGGCATGTCCCCCATGTTCAACACCAGCACATCTATGTCCCCATCGTTGTCGTAATCTCCGAAGGCAGCTCCACGGCTCACCTTCTCGACCTGCATCCCAGGACCGGCCTGGCCGGTCACCTCTGTGAAGGCCCCGTCCCCATTGTTGTGGAAGAGCAGGTTGCGCTCCTTGTAGGTGGTCCCGAAGTCGTACAGGTCCACCTGGGGGTACACATGTCCTGTGGCCACGAATATGTCCTTCCACCCATCGTTGTCGTAGTCTAAGAACTCCGTGCCCCAGGAAACGAAAGGCAGACTTGGCCCACCCAGGCCCGTCTGGAAGGTCACGTCCGTGAAGAACCCGTCCCCCTCGTTGCGGTAGAGTGTGTTGTTGTCGTCCGAGAAGTTGGTCACGAAGATGTCCAGCCACCCGTCGTTATCGTAGTCTCCGAAGACAGCCCCCATACCTGCCTGTTCCCTCCCGTCCTCGCTGTACGCAACGCCTGTCTCCAATCCCACTTCAGTAAACGTCCCGTCCCCGTTGTTTCTGTATAGGTAGTTCGGCACCGAGTCGTTTGCCACGTAGATGTCCAGGTCACCATCGTTGTCGTAGTCCGCAAAAAGCACGGTAAACCCGTACCCCTTGAGCCTATCCACGAGCCCAGCCTCGGCCGTGACCTCGGTGAAAGTCCCATCCCCGTTGTTCCGGTAAAAGACATCCTCCGCCCCTTCCAGTCCCCTGGGCCCGGCCATAACCTCGATGCCGTGCCAGATGTTCCTACTCCTGTACTTCTCCAAGTGGTCCACATCGAAGTCCACATAGTTGGCCACGTACAAGTCCAGATCTCCATCTCCGTCGTAATCTCCCCAAGCTGTGCCTGTGCTCCACTTAGGGTCCCCCACACCAGCCTCTTCCGTCACATCCGTGAAAGTCCCATCCCCGTTGTTCCGGTAGAGTACGTTCGGCCCGAAGTTGGCCACGTAGATATCCGTATCCCCGTCGTTATCGTAATCCACCGCCGTGCATCCCATCCCCCAGCGGGTATCTCCCACTCCGGCCTCCTCTGTCACATCCGTAAAGGTTCCATCCCCGTTGTTCCGGTAGAGCACATTGCGGGGCTCCCTACCCGGTGGGAATCCCTCCAACTTGGAGCCGTTGACGATGTATATGTCCATCCATCCGTCGTTGTCATAGTCCAGAAAAACGGCCGCCCCTCCCCCCTTGGCCTCCACTATGTACATCTTCTCCTCGCTCCCGCTAATGGTCTTAATCGTGATGCCAGCCTGCTGCGTCACGTCCACAAACTGCACGGCCGGGCTGTCCCCGGAGTTAATCCCCCCCTTCCCGCAGGCGGTCAAGATCACAGCACACAACCAGAACCAGCGTTTTCCCTGGATCATCGCTTTTCACCTCCCACACCTCGTAGGCTGTCCAAGCGAGCCAGAGCCCTTCGGTATCCCCCATCGTCCCCTAAGGCTCTGTATGCCATAGCGAGGTATGAGTACACCTCCGGCCGTCCCTCGAGCAACCGGCTGGCCCTCTCGAGGTGCTCGGCCGCCTTCCCGTATTCCCCGAGGGAAAGATACGCCAATCCCAAGTCTCTGTGGGCCATACCATAATTCGGTCTCAGCTCCGCTGCCTCCTGAAAGGCCCCTATGGCCTCCCTGGTCCTCCCCCCTTTAGCATAGGCTAGGCCCAGGTTGTAGTGGAACTCCGGTCGATCTGGAGCCAGTCCCGTCGCCCTTTCCAAGGCCAGAGCGGCCTCCTTGTATCGTCCCCACCGCATATATATACCTCCTAAGTATAAATAAGCATAAGGATTCTCCGGGTCCAAAGAGACAGCCCTGTCCAGGGCCTCCTTCGCCTTCCCATACTCCCCCTTTAGGAAGTACGCCCGGCCTAAGGCCACATAGGCGTCCCCAAAGTCCGGCTTAAGGACCAGGGCGCGCTGGAGGGCCCGGACAGCTTCTTCCCACTTCCTCCTCTCCATAAGGACCAAGGCCAGCTCGTAGTGGGACTCCACCCTGTCCGGGTACCGCTGGACGGCCAGCCGGGCTTCCCTGAGGCGGTCCCCCTCCTGGGAGAGCCTCCGAAAGGTCTCCATCTCCTGTTCCCCCTCCCCCCTCCTCCCTGAGCGCAGCAACACCTGGCCAAGTCCCAGATGGGCGTCCAGATATTCGGGGTCCAGCTCCAAGGCCCTTCGGTACATTCTCTCAGCTTTCCCGTACTCCTTCCGTTTGAAATAGGCCAACCCCAACTGGTACGCCGACTCGGGGTCATCCGGGAGGAGCTTCGAGGCCATCTGCAGCTCCCGGACGGCCTCCTTCGTCCTCCCCGTTCTTTGATATAATATCCCTAAGTACTTGCGAGCCTTACCGAAGTCCGGGTCCAACGAGAGGGCTCGACGGTAGGCCCCCTCCGCCTGGTCGAACTCCCCAAGTTGGTCATAGGCAAAGGCGAGGTTGTACCAATACAGCGGGTTCTTCGGGTCCAGTTCGATGGCCTTGCGGTAGGTGGCTATGGCCTGCTCCATCTTGTCCTTGCGGATGCGCAGGGCCTTGAAGAGGGCGAAGGCCTCCTGGGCGTACACGGTGGCCAGGTCGTTGTACAGTGAGGCATCATCCTCCCAGACCTTCATGGCCTTACGGAGGTGCTCCTCCGCCTCGGGGTACCGGCCCACCAGCATGAACAGCCTCCCCAAGGCCCTGTGCACCCTGGCGTCCTCCGGGACCAGCCTGAGCGCCCGCTCTAACAAATCTCGGGCCTCCGCATATGCCCCTTCCCTGTCCATCAGCGCCTCCCCCAAGGCCACCAATGCTCCCACGTCCTGGGGGTTCCGCTCGGCCGCCTCCTGGAGCTGCGCCAGGGGGACCTTCTGGGGACGTTCCCGCTCTGGCTTCCCCCTCCCACAGGAAAGGGCCAACATACCCGTCAGAGCTACTATGCCCCATATCTTCTTCATATACACCCCAAAAAGTATCAAGCTGCCCTTTTCTGTGCCAGCACCCTTTCGAGGGTCCGCACGTACCTATCCCGCACCCCCCGGAACTCCTCCCAATACCGCCTGGGGACCGAAGGGGCCTTGGAAGCCTGTAGCTTTAGGGGATTCACAAAGCGCCGGCCTTTCCGCACCCGGTAGTCCAAGTGCGGTCCAGTCGCCAGCCCGGTAGCCCCCACATAGCCGATCACCTGTCCCTGCTTCACCTTCCTCCCCTTTCTGATCCCCCGCGCGAAGCGCGAGAGGTGGAGGTAGTAGGTCCTGTACCCGTTCCTGTGGCGCAGGATCACCATATTGCCGTTCGGTCCCTTATACCCCTGGAAGGCCACCACTCCATCCGCAGTGGCGTGCACCGGCGCCCCGGGAGGAGCTGCATAATCCACCCCCCAATGGGGCATGTACCTCCGGAGGATCGGATGGAGACGCCTCCGGTTAAAGTTTGAGCTTATGCGCCGGTACCTCAAGGGGGATTTCAGGAACATCTTACGCAGGGGCTTGCCCTCCAAGGTGTAATAGTCCTCCCGCCTGGATGGGTCCCGGAAGTACACCGCCCAATGCTCCCCCGCCTGGCCTAGATAAGCCGCTGCTAAAATGCGGCCTTGCCGCACTACCCGGCCGTCCTTGTGGTATTCCTCCCAGACCAGGGCGAACCTGTCCCCTTGCCTGGGTTCTGTATAGAAGTCTATATCCCACTGAAAGATATCAGCAAACTTCCACACCAATCGAGGGGTCCCACCGGCCGCGAGTATAGCCTCGTACAGAGAAGAATTGACGACCCCGGTCAAGCTTCGCTCCACCCGCTTTAAGGGCACCCTCTCCTTCCGGACCGCAAGCTTCCCTCCTTCCCTCTCCACCACGATCCGGGTTTCGGGGTCCGGCTGGTAGGAGAACCACTGAATGGCCCCTGTCGAATCGCAGGAGAAGGCATATACCCCTCCAGGCCGCACCCTGTGCAGGTCGACCGTCTTCTTTAAAGACCGGGCGAGCTCTAAGATATACTGGGGAGCCACCCCCCATCTCCTCAACCCGGTATAGAAGGACTCCCCCTTCCTGAGGGTGTCCACATAAGCGTGCGTACTTCGATCATTTGGTGTCGGAGAGATGTAGCGCCCTCCATCCCGACAGGCAAGGCTCCAAAGCACCGGAAGCCAAACCCAAAGCCCTCTCACCCCTATATGTCCAAGCAAAAGTCGTCCACCCTGAGATGGCTGCCTATTAGGTCTAACGTAAGCTAATTGTAAGGATCTTGGGGTTATATCACCCTCTGAAAGCAAAACTCTGGGGAAAAATATAACCCTTTTTAGGAGGTATTGTCAAGGAATAATTGTTCACTGAGGGTCTTTCCTTCGGCCCGATATAAGGGGTCCCCAAAAAGTATCTGAGCGAAGCGAAGAACTTCGATGGCGGATGCTTCGACTTTTTGTTGCAATTTCGCCCTATTTTAATTATATTTAAGAGACTTCAACCCCATAGGCCATGGCCCCGATGCTCCCTATCCGGAAGTTCTGGGACGACCCGTATCAGGTGCACTTAGAGGTCTTCAGCGGGCCTCTGGACCTCCTCCTGTACCTTATCCAGAGGGACGAGCTGGACATTTACGACATCCCCATAGCCCGCATCACATCCGAGTTCTTAGAGTATGTAGAACGGATGCAGGAGCTGGACATAGAGGGGGTCGGGGATTTTTTGGTGATGGCCGCCACGCTTATGCGGATCAAGGCCCAAAGCCTCCTGCCCTCAGGACCTCAGGAAGAGGAGGTGGACCTCAGAGAGGAGCTCACCCGCCAGCTCTTGGAGTATCGCTTTTACCAGGAGGTAGCACGGGTCCTCGCCGAACGGTGGGAGGCCCAGGGGAAGGTGTTCTTCCGAAAGGGAGGAGGTGGCCCAGAAGGTGAGGAAACCTGGGAGGCGAGCCCCTTCGACCTGGCTCTGGCCTTCCTCCAGCTGACTGCCAGGGCCTCCGAACCCCCATACCAAGAGGTCTCCACCGAGGAAGTCTCCCTCGAAGAGCGCATGGCTTGGTTGGAGGGCTGGTTTGAGCTCGGGAATAGGTGGAGGTTCCGGGAGCTGATGGGTGGGCTCGACCGGCTGGTTTTGGCTGTGAGCTTCTTCGCTCTTTTGGAGTTTATTCGTCTGGGAAGGGCCGTGGTCCGCCCCGCCGGGGAGGGTGACCTATGGATCTTGAGGAGGTAAAGCGGGCGAAGCCCATCGTGGAGGCCTTGCTGTTCGCTTCCGAGGGCCCCCTCCTCTTGGGGAGGCTGAAGGCCCTGTTGAACGTCGATCCAGAAGTGATCGTGAAAGCTGTAGATCGGCTCAACAGAGAGTATTGGGAGACAGGCCGGGCCTTCCTGATCGTGGAGGTGGCCGGGGGGTTCCAGATGGCCACCAGGAGCCAGTTCGCCCCCTGGGTGCGCAAGCTTGTCGGCCGGTCGGAGGCCAGACTGTCCCGGGCCGCCTTCGAGGTCCTCGCCATCGTGGCGTACCGCCAGCCGGTCACAAGGCAGGAGGTCGAGGCCATCCGGGGGGTGAATTCGGGCTCGGTGCTCGCCGGCTTGCTCCAGCGAAGTCTGGTGCGGATCGTGGGGCGCTCGGATGCCCCTGGCAAACCTTTGCTGTATGGCACGACCAGGAAGTTCCTGCAGACCTTCGGGCTCCGTTCCCTGGATGACCTGCCGAAGCCGGAAGAGGTCGAAGAGATGGTGCAACGTGAGGAAGGTGCGCCTCAACAGGTTCCTAGCCATGGTGGGGGTGGCCTCCCGCAGGAAGGCGGACCTGATGGTGGCGGAGGGGAGGGTGCGGGTGAACGGGAAGGTGGCCCGGATGGGCCAGAGGGTGGACCCGGACCTGGATGAGGTCACCGTGGACGGCCGCCCCGTCCCCCCTAAGGCCGGCTTCTTGTACTTCATCCTACACAAGCCGGCCGGTGTTTTAGTCTCACACCAGGACCCCTTCGGCCGGCCCACGGTTTTCGACCTCGGCCTTCCCCGGGAGCTCTACTACGTAGGACGCTTGGACATGGATGCTGAGGGGGTTCTGCTTCTCACAGACCGCTACGAGGTGGAAAAGGTGTACAGGGCCTGGGTGAAGGGGACCTCCGGGGAAGAAGCCCTCCGCACGCTGAGGAAAGGGGTCCCCCTCGAGGGCGGCTCCACCGCCCCGGCCCATGTCCGGGTCGTGGGGCTGTGGCGGGGTGGGACAGTGCTGGAGCTTACAATCCACGAAGGGCGCAAGCGCCAGGTCAAGCGGATGTGCGCCTATGTGGGACATCCGGTGATGCGGCTGGTCAGGATGCGGTTCGCTGGGCTCTCCTTGAACGGATTGGGACCTGGGGAATGGCACCCCTTGGACGAGGAAGAGGTCCACAGGCTGAAAACTTCGGTGGGGTTAAAGGGGCCTCCAAAAAGTATCTGAGCGAAGCGAAGAACTTT
>DTXA01000460.1 GCA_012962735.1 Candidatus Latescibacterota bacterium | reverse complement strand
CGGGATGAGGGCATTGCTTAGGGAGACCGAACCCGAGCTGGTCCGATTAGCCGTCGATACCTATTGGGTCTATGTGGGCCGGAGGGACCCGGTCGATTTCCTCCGGGAGTATCTGGACCGGGTGGTGTACGTGCACTTCAAGGACTTCCGCCACCACTCGTCCAATTCCTTCACAGAGGTGGGCCGAGGAGTTTTGGACTTCTCAGGCATCTGGGAGGTCCTGAAGCCCCTGGGGCTGAAGTGGGTCTGCGTGGAGCAAGACAGGGCCGATAGACCTCCGAAGGAGAGCGCGGAAATCAGCCGCAGGTACTTGAGGGAACGCTTGGGACTTTGAATGGGAGGGAGCGATGGAAAAGGTGCAGGTCGGCGTGATCGGCTGCGGGTCCATAGGGACCTGGCATATAGAACGGTTTCAGAAAGCCGGAGCTGAGGTGGTGGCCATCTGCGACATCCGGCGGGACAGGCTGGAGCAGGTCAAGGCCGATTACAAGGTTCCGAAGTCCTACATAGATTATGAAGACCTGCTCGCCCGCAAGGAGGTGGATGCGGTCGTGGTGGCCCTTCCCACTTACCTGCACAAACCCGTAACCGTAGCGGCCTTCGAGGTGGGCAAGCACGTGCTGTGCGAAAAGCCCGCCGCGATGAACACCGCCGAGGTCGAGGAGATGCTCTCCGCCAGGGACCAGGCAGGGAAGAAGCTGTTGATAGGACTGACTCAGCGTTTCCGGAACTCCTCCCATGTGCTCAAGGAGCACATAGAAGCCGGAGAACTGGGGGAGGTTTACTACGCTAAGTGCGGGTACTTACGAAGGTCTGGGATACCGGGAATGGGGAGCTGGTTCACCCGGAGGGACCAGGCCGGGGCAGGGGCCATATTCGACATAGGGGTGCACGCTCTGGACCTCGCGATGTGGCTGATGGGAGAGTTCCGCCCCAAGGAAGTGCTGGCCTCCAGCTATGCCAAGTTCGGACCCCTCGGCAAGGGGGCCGGAGGATGGGGATTCCCCGAGCCAGATGGGCCATTCGATGTGGAAGACCTGGGCTCGGCTTTCATCAAGATGGAAAGCGGCGCCACCGTGTTCTTAGAGGTGAGCTGGGCGGCTCATATAGGAGGCGGACAGTTCTATGTGACCCTTTTGGGAGACAGGGCCGGCGCTGACTGGGGTTCGCTCACAGTGTTCGGCGAGGATATGGGTCATCAGGTGGACAAGAAGCTATACGCCGAACAGAACGATCCATACTTAGACGAGGCCCGGCACTTCTTGGGATGTGTGCGGGATGAGGAGGAGGCCCTGACCCGAGATGAAGAGATCCTGGGGGTGCAGATGGCCTTAGACGCCGT
>DTXA01000459.1 GCA_012962735.1 Candidatus Latescibacterota bacterium | reverse complement strand
ATCTGCATATGAATTTAATGTTTTAGACCTCTCTACCAAAGAGCGAGCTTCATTTGAAAGCTCCATTTCTTCATCTAGCTCTGCAGGCCATTGGTAGCCTAGTAGTCTTGCAACTGCAACTTGTAGTGGTGTATCACTTTGAGATGGATAGCCATGGAATATCCATTGGGTTGGATCATTTGTATAAGGAGCATCTGCCTCCAATGAATATTTGTTTTTCCATTTTGAATAATCAAATGGTACTTTAGTAAATGTTCCAGCAGTAACAGACATTTTCTTATCTAACATTCGTAAGTTTTCTTCAAATTCATCTGATGTACAATATGCCCATAATGCATGAAAATCAACTTCCTCTAATGGCAAAATTACAGCAAGGTTGTCATCAAAAATCTCACCGGTATATGGTGTAAACCTTAGTTTCCCTGCTTTTCCAATTGCAATACCTTTTTTCCCAAATACTCTCTGACCTCTGTGAGCAAACCCTAACTCCTCTTCTGGATCGGACCCGCTTCGATTATGCCGGTGCGGCCGGGGGGCTCATGGACCTTCTCGGATATCCGTACTGCCTGGGCAGGGTGTTCCACCTGATAGAGGAGGACAGGGGCCAGTACGACACGCCGGTTCCCATATTCTGGGCCTCCGGCACTGCCCTATTCCTCAAAAGGGAGGCCGTGGAGGAGGTCGGGGGTTTGGACGAGGAATTCTTCATGCATATGGAGGAGATAGACCTCTGCTGGCGGCTCCACCGGGCGGGGTGGGAGGTCTGGTCGGTGCCTGCCTCGGTAGTTTACCATCGTTCGGGCTGGTCCCTCCCCCATAGCTTCCGAAAGATGTACCTCAACCACCGCAATAACCTCGTCCTGCTCTTGAAGAACTACGATCTCCCGAGCCTCTTGGCCCTCTTCCCACTGCGGGTGCTTTTGGAGGTCCTCACCGTGCTGCGGGCCCCCCTCGAGGAGCCCGAGCGTTCCCTGGCAGCGCTCCTAGGTATGCTTTGGGTAAGCATAAACATAAGGGATATAGCCCGCCGCAGGAAGGGGGCATGGAGGGTCAGGAAGGTTCCGGACGACCGGTTGAGGAGGAGGCTCTCTGCCCAGAGTATCCTCTTTTGGTACGGGATCTACAGGAAGAGAGGGATGCCCCTACCGTGCGCAAAGCTTTAAGACTGGGCCTTAAGCTGGCGGTCAGCGGAGGGCTCGTGGCATGGGCCCTCTCCGGGAAGAACTTCCGGCTGGAGCGCCTCGGGCCCATCTTGAGGACCGCCGAGCCCTGGGCGCTTGTCCTGGCCTTTTTGATCTTTGTAGCGAGCAATTTCTTGGGCGCCTTACAGTGGGGGATGCTACTCAGGATGCAGGGGATACACCTCCCCTTCAGAGAAGTGGTATCGCTCTACTTCACAGGGATCTTCTTCAACAACTTCTTCGTGGGCGGGGTGGGAGGGGACGCGGTGAGGGTTTACGAGGTGCGAAGGAGTACGGGCAGGGGGAGCGCGGCCTTTGCCGCCACCTTTTTGGACAGGCTTTTGGGTTTCTTCACCCTCTCGGTCTTCGCCTGCGGCACCGTACTCTTCCTCCCCCCCCTCTCCGTCTCCCCCATGATGGGCATAGGCCTTTTAGTCCTTTTAACGGGGGGACTAGGCCTCCTACTTAGCAGAAGAGCTTCCGGCCTTGTGGAGCGATTAGCCCTGCGCATCCTTCCGGAGACGATCGGCGAAAGGGTATCTCGTGTAAGGGAAGGGTTCCTCAGGGGGAGGTTCAACCTTCCCCTGCTGGCGTTGGCCTGGGGGATATCCTTGGGGGTGCAGTTCCTCAGGGTTTCTGTGCACTACTGGACAGGGAAAGCCTTAGGGGTGCATGCTCCCTTGTCGACCTTCTTCGCCTTCGTACCCCTGATAGCCGTAGCCGCCGCTGTCCCGGTTTCCTTCGGTGGGATAGGTGTCAGGGAGAACTTCGGAGCTTTCCTCTTCCGCCGGGTCGGGGTGGAACCCACGGCTGCTTTTTCTATGGAGTTCTTGGCCTACCTCGTAAGCTTAGCGGCCGGCCTTATCGGAGGGGCCTCCTTCGTGCTCAGGGGTGCCAAGGAGGTGCGCCCCGTCTCCGAATGACCCCCTGAAGATCTTTTGGGGCTATATATGGGGAGACCGGCCCTGCGAACCGCCCTCGCCTTCTCCGCGGGCATCTGGCTTGCCCACCGTTTCCCCCTTCCTCTTCCCCTTCTATTTGGCCTTCCCCTGTGTCTTCTGGTGCTATGCTGTATACTCTGGAAGAAAGGGCGCTCGGAAGGGACCTTAGGTGCCCTTTTCTTCCAGGCCCTCTTCATATCCGCGGGCGCCCTGCGCTATGGAACGGCCGATGTGCTCCCTTCCGGCCACATCGGCACCTCCCCCTTCTTCGGCCGGAGGGTGGCCTTGAAGGGCAGGGTGACGGAGTCCTACCGGACCGAAAGCTCCCGGATGCGGGCCGTCGTGGAGGTGGAGGAGCTGGAAGGGGGGAAGGCCGAGGGCAAGATCTTGGTCTCAATGCCACGAGGCTCTCCCCCGCCTCCCGGCTCCGAGGTGGAAGTATACGGCCGCCTGCGCAGGCCCGGACCCGCCCGGAACCCCGGCGCCCCGGATGGACGTGCCCTTTTAGAGCGACGTGGAATCTACGCATTGCTCTACGCGGATCGGTTGCGGGTGGCCAGCCGCGGAAGCGGTATCCCCGCTATCAGGGCCTTCGTGCGCAGGGCTTTGGAGCTGGACCTTCCGAGCCTCCACGCAGGGGTCTTGAAGGGCCTTATCTTAGGGGAGCGAAGGGAAGCACCCCGATGGCTCCAGGATGCGTTCGCCCGCTCCGGGACGGCCCATATCCTGGCCGTCTCCGGACTTCATACCGGCTTTATCGCTGCATTCCTCTTCTTCCTGTTCGGCTTCATCGGCGTCCCTCGAAGGGTCACTGTGGGTCTGACCATAGTTCTCCTGGTCCTGTACGCCTTTCTGGTGGACTTGAGGCCCTCGGTGGTCAGGGCCGTGGTGCTGGCCTCCCTGATCCTGATGGGGATCCTTTTAGAGCGGGACCTCGACCTCCTCAACGGCCTCGGGGCCGCGGCCTTGGTCCTCCTCGCATTCCGGCCCCGGGACTTGTTGGACGTGAGCTTCCAGCTCTCCTTCGCGGCCGTGGCGGGCATAGCCCTTTTCTATAGCCCCCTGTATGTCGTGTTTTCAAAGATCCTGAGGGGGAAACTCTTGGGGAAGGTCGCCGCCCTTATGGCGGTCTCCATCTGCGCCCAGGTGGGCGCCGCCCCCATAGTGGCGTATCACTTCGGCAGACTCTCCCTCATAGGTCCCCTGACCAACCTCTTAGCCGTCCCGATGGCCGGATGGATCGTGGCTTTAGGCCTCCTGACCGCGATATCCTATCCCCTCTGGGCCGCATTGGCCTCCGCCTGGAACGGGGCCAACTACCTGCTGATCTCGGGGCTTGTGGCCCTGGCGAGGTGGGCATCCCACATCCCTTTCGCTTCGGTGAACCTGCCACGTCCCCCTCCACCCCTCCTACTTGGATACACGGGTGTGATCCTTTCCCTCTCCTCCGATACCCGGTGGCGGCCGAACTTCCGGAAGATAGTTCTCTTCTTAGGCCTCGCATTCCTGAACTTCTGGGCCTGGGGGCAAGCGCTCAGGCCCGGCGAGCTTGAGGTGACCTTTCTAGACGTGGGCCAGGGGGATGCCGTCTTCCTCAGCTTCCCAAACCGAAGGACGATGTTGGTGGACGGAGGACCCCGGAGCCCCGGATACGATGCGGGGGAACGGGTGCTGCTGCCCTTCCTCCGATATCGGGGCGTAAGCCGCTTGGACTTGGTAGTGGCCACCCATCCAGACAACGACCACATCGGCGGACTTCTCTCCGTCTTAGAGCGTGTGCCGGTTGGGTATCTAATAGAGGGGGATGCGCAAGGAGGAGGTTGGACCTATCGGAGGTTGAGAGGGCTGGCCCGTGAGAAGGGGATACCCCGTATAGAGGTGGAAGCTGGGGACAGCCTGGTGGGCCTGGGAGGGGTGGGAATCTTAGTCTTAGGGCCCCCTAAGGCGTTCGTGAGGGAAGGGGATGCCATCTTCGGGGCAAACAACGCCTCCGTTGTGCTCAGGGTGACATACGGGGAGTTCTCCCTCCTGTTGACCGGGGATGCGGAACGACTGGAGGAAAGCTACCTCCTGCGCTGGGGGGAGAGGATAAGGGCCAAGGTACTGAAATTGGGCCACCATGGAGCTCCCTCCTCCTCTTCTCCCCCTTTCCTAGAGGCAGTCTATCCCGAGGTAGCCGTAATATCGGTAGGGACGTACAACCCCTTCGGGCATCCATCGCCCGAGGTGCTCGATAGGCTCAGGACTATAGGCTCCCGAGTGCTGCGCACCGACCGGATGGGGGCGGTGTTGTTCCGGGTACGTCAGGGAAGATGGCGGGTGTGCACGATGCTATGAAGGTGCTCGTCTGGAGGAGAGGAGGGATAGGGGATACGGTCCTGTTGCTTCCGGCCCTCAAGGCCCTGAGGAGATGTTTCCCCCGCTCACATATAACGGCGGTGGGGAACCCTGGTCCGCTCTCCTTAGCCATCCCGCCGGCCGACGAGGTGCGCTCCGCGGACAAGGCCCTCTGGGCCGTCCTCTTCTCTCCGGCGTCGCCTAACCGGGAACTTCGGCCGTACCTAAGGGGGTTCGACCTCGCCGTGGTCTACACCGAAGACGAATTCCTGATCCGGGGACTCGAGAAGGCCGGGGTCAGACAGGTGATATCCTGGCCACCCTTCCCCCGGGAAAGAATCCACGAGGCGGATCACCTCCTCGCCGCCTTGACCCCCTTGGGGATAGTCGACGAGGACCCGACCCCGAGGATAGAATCCCTGAAAGATGTGAAGGGGATATGGGAAAGGTTGAACTTAGGGGAAAGGGTGTTGGCCGTGCATCCGGGAAGCGGCAGCCCCGAGAAGAACTGGTCCCCTGAGCGGTTCGCCGGCCTGATTCTGTGGGCGGAGGAAGAGCTAAACATTTCCCCACTACTGCTCTGCGGACCTGCGGACGAGGAAGCCGTGGAAGGGGTGGTGTGGGCGCTCGGAAAGCGGCCCCCGGTGGCCGAAGACCTCCCCCTGAGGGAGGTAGCCAGCGTCCTCCGGAGGTGTTCGGCCTTCGTGGGCAACGACTCCGGGATAACCCACATAGCTGCAGCCGTAGGAACCCCGACGGTGGCCCTCTTCGGCCCGTCCGATCCCGAGGTCTGGGCTCCAAGGGGGCCAAAGGTAAAGGTAGTGGCCTCCAATCGGATGGACAACCTCCCCATCGCGGCAGTACAGAATGCCCTGAAGAGGATACTGCCTTAGGTCTTCGGGCACATATGCATATCTACAATCGTTCCTCCTCCACGAGGAACTTATGGAGGAGTTCGTTCAGCTCTCCGACCCCGAAGGGCTTCTTCAGACAGGGTAACCCGGATTCTATGATGAAACTCTGGGTTTCAGGTGGTGAAGAATGGGTCGAAGATCTTCTTCTGGACCTCCATGGGTATGCCGGGACCGTCATCCTGGATATGGACCAAGGCCTTCTCGCCCTGCACCTTGATCTGCACGGTGAGCTTCCCTCCCCCGTGCGCCTCGTACATAGCCTGCTCCGCATTGGCGATTATGTTGATGAAAACCTGCTGGAGCTGCACCAGGTCCCCGGAGACGAAAACAGGCTCCGGGGCGTAAAGGCGTACGACCTCTATATTAGCAGTCCTCAGCTCATACGACCGAAGTTCTAAGACCCCGTCCAGTAATTCCTTTAAGTTCAGGACCCTCTGTTCCAAGGATTGTTTCCGGGCGAACGTCAAGAGGTTCTGGACTATGCGGGCCGCCCTCTGAGCCTCCTGTAAGATGTACCTAAGTTGGGAGCGAAGCCCTTCGTCCGAAGTCCTCCTCATAGTTAAATCCGCGAAACCCACCACTGTCGTGAGGGGATTGTTAAGCTCGTGAGCCACCCCGGCAACCAGTTCCCCTATGGAGGCCAGTTTTTCCGACTGCTCTAGCCTCTCTCTGAGCTGTTCCCTCTCCTTCTCCAACCGCCTGCGTTCGGTTATGTCTATAAAGTTCCCTAAAACGGCGGGCCTTCCATCGTACGATATACGCACGGCGTAGATCTCCGCCCAACGCTCCTCGCCGTCCTTGCGGATGAAGCGCAAGGAATGGTACCGCTCCTCGGACTCAGCAAGCTCCCGCACCCGGGCCTCTAACTCCCTCAGGTCCTCCAGCCTCGTGAACCCCATCGAGAGTACCCGGGCGAATCCTCGCAATACGGCTGCCGTTCCTGCGAGGGGTATATGGGCAACGGCAAATCTGCGGCCCTCCAAAAAATAGTGGGCGGTAAATTCGTCCTCTTCCACCACCTGCACGGACGCATGTGCGAATGGGACGCTCAGGACTTTGAGCTCACGCCCCCCTTAGGCGGCCGTTCCGCCAGAACTTGTCTGAACGCAGACTCCCAGAACTCCCTCGGTTCGTCGAAGAACTCGCTCACGTAATGATCTACCCGATCTTCGTAAGTTATCTCTTTTCTTGTACATTGGGCGAACTCCAGGAAAACTCGGTTCACGAAGCGGACTATTCCCTTGCGGTCCACTATGGAAATAGGTATGGGGAGAGCCTCCAAAAACGGCCGGGCCCTTTGTATCGCAGGGTCTAATTCCAAGGGCATAGCTCACACCTCCGAACGACATAAATTTCCATTCT
>DTXA01000458.1 GCA_012962735.1 Candidatus Latescibacterota bacterium | reverse complement strand
TCCCTCGCCCCACCAACTGCCGTATAAGTTGTGCGCGCTAAGCACCGTGCCCACATAGTGCTCCCGGCCCTCTGCCCCCAGAATCAGGTAATTGTCCCGGGGGACGGCATGGGTTATCCCTTCGCCAGAGCGCATGAAACCTGGCCATGTCCTTGGGTTTCTTGTCGAGCCTATCGTAGCGATGTAAAAGTAGAACGAGCGGATGGGCACGTCGCTCTCGTTCTCGATCTTTATACGGGCGCCGTCCGAAGAAGTCCCCGAGGGGGGCTCTACGCTTGGCCGATCCATCCCGATGTGCCGGATGACCCCTGGCCCCTCGATCCGGACCAGGTCCACTTTGGCCCAGGGTTCTATGGTCCAGCAGTCCCGGTCCCTCCCTGAACTTGGGCAGCTCCTCCAAGAACATCGCTCCTCCCGTGTTGAAGGATTCCAGGCTGATATGCCCGAAAAGTTCTCCTTCGATACTTTTTGGGGCCTTTATATCCACAGCACGGCCAACCCCATCCCCCCGAGGACCCAGCAGTAGTATGCGAAACGGTCGAGTCTACCCCCTCGCACCACCTGGAGCAGGAGCTTTAAAGCTCCGTACCCAGAAAGGTATGCAGCCATGAGACCTCCGATCAAGGCCAGGGCCTCCTGGGAGGAAGGGGGGGAAGTCCACAGGGCTTTCGCCTCCACCAAAGTGGCTCCTGAGATAGCTGGAAGGGCCAGGAGGAAGGAGAACTCCGCTGCCTCTTCTCTGTCCAGCCCCCTCCAGAGTCCTGCCGATATGGTGGCTCCGGAACGGGAGACCCCGGGCAGGATCGCCAGGGCCTGGGCAAGCCCCACCCAGACCGCGTCCCATATCCCCACCGCCTTCCCCCAGGGCTTCGTCCAGCGGGTCGACCAGAGGAAGGAGCCCGTGACCAGCAGGGCGAAACAGGTCAGGAGGGGACTGGAGAAAGCCCCTTCCACGGTGTCCTTGAAGGCCAGCCCGAAGACCGCCGCTGGAACCGAGCCCAGAAGTATCCCCCAGGCCCAAAACCACCTCCTCTCCCTTCGGAAGGCCCGGCCTCCAGGACCCGGCAGAAGTCCTCCGAGGAAGGCCCTGAGGACCTCTCCCACCCGGGCGTAGAAAACCGTGAGTATTGCCAAAAGCGTCCCGAAGTGCACGGTCACCTCTAAGGCGATGCCCTGTTCCCGGACGCCCAAAAAGCCCTTAGCCAGCACGAGATGACCCGAGCTGCTCACCGGCAGGAACTCCGTGAGCCCTTGGAGCACCCCGAGGCCCACCCCTTCCCAGAAGGTCATCTATTCCTCCCTGTACAGCATGCTCTGGACACACCTCCTGACAAAACAATAACACCTGATACATCGACGATCGTCTATCCGGACCCTTCCCGAGATAAGAGGGGCGGTTGGCGAAGGCTCCTGGCAAGAGAGAAGTCCGTGCCCCTTCCCCAACCTCCACGATATAGGCCCATCCCCGGTACCTAACCCCAATGTTCTCCGAGGAGATGGAGATCTCGGACAAGGCCTCCCCATCGGTGGCGATCAGGGGGACCTCGACCCTGACCCGGACGGCCCCCGGGACCTGCCATCTGATGAGAAGTCCTTCCCCCTCCCTTCTCATCTCCTCCACGACCATCTCCTTTACCATCTCTGGAGGAAGGGAGATCGTGACGGTCTGGAGTCCTCCCATAAATTCCCCCCTTTTCTCGGCACCGCGATGTAACCTTCATCCAAATCCCCGAACACCTGGTATCCCTCCGGCCCCCAGTACCAACAGTACAGACCTATGTACGCGCAGAAGAGGGCGTCTATGAGGTCCTCGTACCGCTTCAGAGCCCCGCCCCTGAGTCCCTCCACATAGACTTCCAATATCTCCTCCACTGAAAGCCCCGGGTCTTTCAAACTTCTCAGGCATCTCTGGTACCTGCGGAGCTCCGCCCACCGGAGGGAGTACGACCTTCCGGGCCGGGCTTTGTACTTTAGGGTCCTATCCAGACCGAAAAGCCGCACGGCCGCCGGATGGGGATATACCTCTATCACCTGACGCACCGGCGTCCGGGCCGGGATGTAAGGGGAATGTTCGAACCCCATCCTCTCCAAGCGCCGCACCAGGTTTTCTCCCCTCACCCTCCCACCGAACTTCCGCCTGTTGGCTGGATAAGCCCCGGCCTCTTGGCTTCGAAACGCCTTAGATACCTCCCTGTCGCAGGGCCGGGTCCCCTCCTCGTTGGGCACGACGAGAGGGGCGTCTATGGCGATCAGAGCGGGGCCTTCCCCTGTCGCCTTCCTCACGAACGCCACTATCTCGTCGTCGTCCCTGAGCTGGTCCGTCCAGGTTGTCAACTCCCCGACTTCACCCTTAAGCCCCAGCGCCGCAGCGGCCGAGGGGTTGCAGGGGGACCAAGCCAGGTCCACACCGACGAACCTCACAGCCACTTCCTGTCCCCCGGTCACCGGAGGGGATAACACCTTTTCTGCCGAGTCTCGCAGTTGTCCGTCTACAGCCTCTGGGACGAAACCGCCTGTGTGGGTAAAGTAACTGCCTTTGTCCTCAGAAGTCAAGGTCTTTGCGATGGCTGCACAAAAACTGTAGGCGGGTCGGGACGATTCTCCTTGACGGGGGTGGGGTTTTTGTGTATTTTTAACCTTCAGTATGGCCTCACCCTGGAGGGGGATGGCACACCTTCGGTTTACCGGAAGGCCCCCGGAACCACTGAGGGAGGAGGAGCGGCGGACCTGGGGTCCCCGACCAGAGGGGCAACTGGGTGGAGAAGACCTTCACTACGGAGATGGGACGTTGCTCGAGGTGCAGCACTCGGTCTACCTGCCCTGGGTTACCCTGTAGACGATGTCTTCATATTCCGCAGGACTAAGTTGTCGACCAGGCGGGGAGAAGCATAGTCGTCCATTAAAGGAGGGAGGATGTTCCGAGTGGGCTTTTTAGGTTGTGGGGGCATAGCTAACGCGCACGCCCGAGTCCTAAGCGAGCTGGGGAAGCGGGTCCAGTTGGCCGCCTTCTGCGACTTGGAGGAGGAGAGGGCTCGCCGGTTCAACCAGACCTATGCGGATGGCAAGGGGAAAGTGTACATAAACTTGCACAGGATGCTAAATAAGGAGAAGTTGGACGTCTTGTACATCTGCCTTCCGCCCTTCGCCCACGCAGATGAGGTGGAACTTGCGGCGGAGCGGGGGGTGCATATCTTCATAGAGAAGCCCGTAGCCTTAGATATGGAGACGGCTGGCCGGATGGTGGAGGCTGTGGAGCGTACGGGCGTCAAGTCCCAAGTGGGGTTCCAGTCCAGGTTCGGGGATGCGGTGCGGGAGGTGAAGAGGATGCTGGACTCCGGGGAGGCGGGAAGGCCCGGGCTTGTGGAGGCGAGGTACTTCTGCAACTCCCTGCACAGCCCCTGGTGGCGGGACAAGTCCAAGAGCGGAGGCCAGGTGGTGGAACAGGTGATCCACACCTTCGACATCCTCAGGTACTTCTTAGGGGAGCCGGAGGCGGTCTTCAGCTTCCGGGACAACTTGTTCCACCGGGACGTCCCCGACTACACCGTGGAGGACGTGAGCGCTACCGTGGTGCGATTCAAGAACGGCGCCGTGGCCACCGTTGCAGCCACCAACGGAGCCATCCCCGGCAAGTGGATCAGCGACTATAAGCTCGTAACCGAGCGGATCACCGTCTACTTTGAGAGCCCCAATCAAGCCACTGTGTATCACACCGGTGTTCCCCACGGGTGGGTCACCTCCATCTCCTCGGAGAGGCCCCTCCAAAAGGCCGCTGCCGAGGACCTTTTGGACGCCATAGAGGATGACCGGGAAACTTTGGTGCCCATCCAGGAGGGAGCAAGGTCGTTGGAGTTGGTGCTGGCGGTGGCCCGTTCCGGGGAGCAAGGGACGATCGTCCACTTTAAAGGAGGTTTTACTTCGGTCTAACATGAACTAACTGGAGAGCTTTTTGGGGTTATATAAGATAGGGGAGGTGGTGTGACCATGAGAGGAACTGCTATGGCTGTAGCTTTCCTAACGGCGTTCTCTGTAGGGATTATGAGTTGGGCCCTGGGCCCGGACGATCTTCCCTCCGGGCTCGGGCCGGTGAGCGGGGCGTTGAAAGCCCAACTGGAGGCTCCGACCTCCCCCGAGGCCCCTTCCCAGAAGTCCCCGGCCCTGGCGTTCGGGCTCTCGTTGCTGCTGCCCGGGGCCGGACAGGCCTACGAAGGGCGGTGGGCCCCGGCGATTCTGTTCTTCGGGGCCGAGGCCGCTTCCTGGACCGCCTGGTACGTCTGGAAGGATAAGGGGAAGGATAAGGAGCGGGAATATCAGGCATTCGCCGATATGCACTGGAACCCCGTCAGGTACTGGGCCTGGAGGGATAGCTACCAGGCCAGGTACGACACCACCTGGTGGACCCACCGACTTCCCGAACGAAAGGGCCAGGAGTACTACGAGATGATAGGGAAGTACGACCAGTTCGCTGCGGGGTGGAAGGACTACCCCTCGGAGTGGTTGGAAGACCCCCCGGAGGACAACAGGGGATACGTCGGTCGGGACTCCCTCCGGGCCCGGTACGAGGACCTCAGGGTGGAGAGCAACAGGCACCTCAAGCGAGCCGGGTATATGATGGGTGCGGTGGTGATCAACAGAGTCCTCAGCGCGATTGTGGCGCTCCGGGGGGCCGAGGAGGAAGAGATACTGGTCCGAGTGTTGCCCCGAGAGGAGGGGCCTGTTTTGGCGACGTTCTGGAGGTTCTGAGGAGGTGAGAGGAGTCGTAGTTGTAGGGGAGGTGATGTTAGCCTGGGGGATGTCCTGGGCCTTGGACCTTTGGGAGGCCTTAGGGGAGGCATGGCATCCCCCAAGATTGGGATGGCAGGCTCCCTTAAGGGAGTTCGAGCCCCGCTCCGAGGAGGAGGCGGTCCTCTGGGTGGCCAGCTGCTCCCCGATCCCCGTGGAGTACAACGACCGGGTGCGTCGAAACATCCGCAGGTTCGTAGACGGGGAGAGGGAGGTCTTTCGGGTCTGGTTGAGGAGAAGCAAGCGGTACTTGGGCGTGATCCGGGAGGTCCTGCGCGGTGAGGGACTCCCGGAGGACTTGGCGTACCTGGCCATGGTGGAGAGCGGGTTCAACCCACGGGCCTACTCCGGGGCCCACGCCGTGGGCATCTGGCAATTTATGCGGGACACTGCCCAGAGGTACGGCCTTCGGGTGGACTGGTGGGTGGACGAACGCAGGGACCCTTTGAGGTCTTCCCAGGCGGCCGCCAGGTTCCTGAAGGACTTGTACCGGGAGTTTGGGGACTGGAGGTTGGCCATAGCGGCGTACAACTGCGGTCCGGGCAGGCTCCGTCGGGCCATACGCAGGACGGGCACGAGGGACTTCTGGAGGCTCAGATTGCCCCGGGAGACGTCAGAGTACGTGCCTCGGTTTATGGCGGCTTTGACGATCTCGAAGTTCCCAGAGTTTTTCGGGTTCCAGGAGGTAGACTACGAAGCCCCGCTGCGGTTCGAAGAGGTGGAAATGGAGGGTGCGATGGACCTTCGAGTGGCAGCCCGGCTGATCGGATGTTCCCACGCCGAACTCGAGGCTCTCAACCCGGCCCTGCGGCGGGGATACATCCCTCCCTATAGATATTCCCTCAGGGTTCCGGAGGGTGCGGCGGAGCGATTTCTGAGGGCCTACGCTCAGCTCCCGTCCAGGGAGCGGGTAAGATGGTCCCGACACCGCGTGCGTCGGGGGGATACCCTATGGGAGCTGGCCAGGGCCTATGGGACCTCGGTCAGGGCCATCATGGAGGCCAACCGGCTCTCCGAGAGCATGATCAGGCCGGGACAGGACCTCTTGATCCCTGGGAGTTCGGAGGGATGAAGATCGAAAGGGAAACCTCCTTTGGGGTGGGGAGGAAAACGATATGCGCACTGGAAAGGTGACTCAGGTTATAGGGCCGGTTGTGGATGTGGTTTTCTCGGACAGTGAATTGCCCGGGATACACAGCGCCTTAGAGATAACCCGGAGCGACGGGACGAAGCTCGTCCTCGAGGTACAGCAGCACATCGGGGAGGATGTGGTCAGGTGTGTGGCCATGGATTCTACCGATGGGTTGGTGCGAGGGACGGAGGTACGGTATACTGGGGAGCCGATCACGGTTCCGGTGGGTCCGGGGACCCTGGGGAGACTTATGAACGTAGTGGGGGAACCGATAGACGAGCTGGGACCCATAGAGGCCGAGGAGCGCTGGCCCATCCATCGACCCCCTCCGAGCATAGTCGAGCAGAGCGTCTCCAACGAGGTCCTCGAGACGGGGATCAAGGTGATAGATCTGTTGGAGCCTTACGCCCGGGGTGGAAAGACGGGGCTCTTCGGAGGGGCCGGTGTGGGCAAGACCGTGATCATCATGGAGCTTATTCACAATATAGCTATGCGCCACAAGGGGCTGTCGGTATTCGCCGGTGTGGGGGAACGAACCCGTGAGGGGAACGACCTCTGGCTGGCCCTCAAGCGCTCCGGGGTGCTGGCCAAGACCGCCCTCATATTCGGCCAGATGAACGAACCTCCGGGAGCCAGGCTCAGGGTGGGGCTGGCGGCCCTTACGGTGGCGGAGTACTTCAGGGACCGGGAGGGTAGGGATATCCTTCTGTTCATAGATAACATCTTCCGGTTCACACAGGCGGGGTCCGAGGTATCGGCCCTTTTGGGCAGGATGCCCTCGGCCGTGGGGTACCAGCCCACACTGGCAACCGAGATGGGGGAGCTACAGGAGCGAATCACCTCCACACAACGAGGGGCGATAACATCGGTCCAGGCTATCTACGTGCCGGCCGACGACCTGACAGATCCTGCCCCGGCTACTACATTCGCCCACTTAGACGCCACCACTGTTCTCTCACGTTCCCTCTTCAGCCAGGCGTTCTACCCAGCTGTGGACCCCTTGGAATCCACCTCCCGGATGCTCGACCCGAGGGTCGTGGGGGAGGAACACTACCGGGTGGCCAGGGAGGTACAGAGGACCCTCCAGAGATACAAGGAACTTCAGGATATAATAGCTATCTTAGGGGTGGAGGAGCTCTCAGACGAGGACAAGGTCGTAGTGGCCAGGGCCAGGCGCATCCAAAGGTTTCTGACCCAGCCCTTCTTCGTCGCCGAGCAGTTCACCCAGATCCCCGGAAAGTACGTCCCCTTAGAGGAGACCGTGCAAGGCTTTAAGGGGCTGGTTGAGGGGGAGTACGACGACCTTCCGGAGCAGGCGTTCTACATGGTGGGGACCATAGACGAGGCATTGAAGAAGGCCAAGGAGATGCGATAACTATGACAAAGCGGTTGTTCTTGGAGGTGATAACACCTCAGGGGGTGGCGGTGCGCGAGGAGGTGGACTCGGTGGTGGCCCCCGGGATCGAGGGATACTTAGAGGTGCTCCCCGAGCACACCACCTTCCTCTCCGCCCTCCAGGTCGGGGAGCTTTCCTACGTCAAGGACGGATATGAGCGCTCCCTTCAGGTGGGCGGAGGGGTGTTAGAGGTGCTGGAGGACCGGGTGTTGGTGTTAGTCGAGTCGGCGAGGCCCATATAGGAGTATTGCGGTCATGGCTATAAGGGGCCGTCGCTGCGGTAGCCTGGTGCAAGTACAAGGGATACATGACGTGAAGGGGGACCAATATGCACAAGCGACCCATAGGAATTTGGATAGAGGACGGCCTCATCATCCTCTCCCTTCTCACCCTTTGGCCCGGGATATTGGGATGGACCGGAGCGATATTCCCACTGCTACAATACCTGGCCCTCGGGGTGCTGGTGGGGATATTGGTCAGGCGGATCAAGAGGTTCCGTAAGGTTAAAGCACAACTTTAAAAGGGGGACTTTATGGCGGCGCAGGAAGTGGGCCAGCAGATCGTCCTGCCACTGAGCAAGGCGGTGGAGCTGAGCGCTAAGAGCATCAGGGTGCGGCTGGGGCGGTCACTGATCACGATGAGCGGTATTATCTTAGCTATAGCCTTTCTGATGTCCATCGGCACCTCCAACGCCGTGTTGGATAGACTTAGGCAGGTGGACGACCCCAAAGTGCAATCCGTGCTCCAAGCCAAGGGGTTGGACCTGGACTCCGAGGCCATCCGGGAGGAGCGGGCCAGAAACACCTGGCTGGTGGTGCTGTCCCTCCTTGTGTGCTTAGTGGGCATATGGAATTCTATGCTTATGTCAGTTACAGAGCGGTTCCGGGAGATCGGCACGATGAAGTGCCTCGGGGCCCTGGATTTTTTCATAATAAAGATCTTCCTTTTGGAATCCTCGTTCCAGGGAGTGGTAGGGACCCTGGTGGGGATGTTCTTAGGGTTGGTACTGTCGCTGGCGATGAGCCTGGGGACCTATGGCTCGGCCGTGATGCGATACTTCCCATGGGGGGCCGTGCTCCGGTGGGGAATACTTTCTTTCCTGATAGGATCGGTGCTTTCTGTGGTGGCCGCCATCTATCCGGCGTACGTGGCGGCAAAGATGGAGCCAGTGGAAGCCATGCGGGTGGATAGATGAAGGAAGAATTTAGACCTGAGGAGGGGCATATGGCCGAACAGACTGTGGTACGCACGGAGAACGTACACAAGGTGTACAGGATGGGAGCTGTGGAGGTGGAGGCCCTCAAGGGGGTCACCTTGGAGGTGTACGCCGGGGAGTACATCTCCATTATGGGGCCTTCCGGATCGGGTAAGACTACTCTGTTCAATATGATAGGTGGACTGGACAAGCCCACATCCGGCAGGGTGTACATAGACGAGGTGGACGTGGCGCAACTCGACGCATACGAGCTGGCCTGGCTCAGGTGCCGGAAGATCGGCTACATCTTCCAGACCTTCAACCTCATCCCCGTGATGAGCGCTTTGGAGAACGTGATGTTGCCCATGATATTCGCCGGGATGACCAGCGACGATGCCCGGGAGAAGGCCGCCGCCCTTTTGGATAGGGTGGGGCTCGGGGACCGCCTGCTCCACAAGCCCTACGAGCTTTCCGGGGGCCAACAGCAGCGGGTGGCGGTGGCCAGGGCCATGGCCAACGATCCGGCCATAATTCTGGCGGACGAACCTACAGGGAATCTGGACCTTAAAACCGGCACCGAGATCATAGAGCTCCTGTGGGAGATGAACCAGGAGTCAGGTGTAACCGTAATCTCGGCCACCCACGACCACAAGATGATCAACGTCTCCGACAGGGTGGTTTGGGTGAGGGATGGGAGGGTGGAACGCATCGTGAGCCGAGAGGACCTTCACATCGAGGTCGGAAAGATAGACGGACAGACCGAGTAGGACGCCTTTATACCTCTGAATAAAGATCGTCGATCCCCAAAAAGTTTCGGGGCGAGGGACTTTTTGGGGTTATTTTTCCCGATCGGACTTGGGGTATACGATGGTGGCTGTGATAGCGATCTTGGTGCTCTCGATCAGGGTCTATGGGGGGATCGCCCAGGTGCAGGAGGACCTGCGGGCCGGACGGATAGATTCCGTCGCCGCTGTCGAGAATATGGCCTTAGGAGTTTTCTCCCCAAAATATGTGGACGACCTGATGTACCGCCAGAGAGGGTTCGTCAAGTGCCTCACCCCGGTCGTGTCCCTGTTGAAGTTCTACGGCCCCCGTATAGGGTCGAGGGCCAAGGCCGCCCTATGGATGCTTTTCTCCAGGCCCGAGCTTCCCAATTCTTATCTGAGCCCCTCCGGCCGGTTCCGGGTCCACTACGCTACCGATAGGAGGGATGCCGTCCCCCGGGAGGACCGGGACGAAGATGGGGTTCCGGACTTCGTGGAGGAGGTGGCCTCGGCCTTCGACAGCGCTTACGTTTTGGAGGTGGAAATTCTCGGATACCCTGAGCCGATAAAGGACGGAGGAGCTGGAGGTGACGACGCCTGGGATGTGTACCTGCACGACCTGGGGCCTTTGAGTTCCTATGGATTCACGAACCCCGAAAGGAGGATCGGACATTCCTCCACCAGCTACATAGAGATGGATAACGACTTCAAGGACCCTGTCTTCCCCACCAAGGGGTTGGACGCCGTGCGCATAACGGCGGCCCACGAATTCTTCCATATGATCCACTACACTTACTACGGAGGAAGCGGATGGGAGTGGTGGATGGAGATCTCCTCCACCTGGATGGAGGACGTGGCGTACGACGAGGTGAACGACTATTACAACTATCTCTCCTTCTTCTTCGAGCACCCCGAAGTTCCCCTGAACCGCCAGGACGGTGCGCACGAGTATGGCGCTTCGGTGTTCGCACATTTTCTCGAGGAGCGGTTCGGGAGGGATATCATACGGAGGATATGGGAACAGATCGGCCGAACTCAACGGATTGACTTGGGGGTATGGGAAGGGGTACTTCCGGGGGGATGGAAGGAGGCCATGGGGGAGTTCGCCCTCTGGAACTACTTCACCGGAAGCAGGGCGGTTCCGGGGGAGTTCTACGAGGAGGGGGCGTACTATCCCGAGGTGCGCCTCGCCGGGGAGCACACAGCCCTCCCGGATTCCGGGGGTGGGACGGTGCCGTACCTCGCCTCGGTGTATCACCGATTCCTTCCCGGGGGTGGAGGGATCGGCCTCCTCCTATCCCTGCAGGAGCCGGACGCCTGGTGGGGATGGCTGGTGGGGAAGTCCTACGGGAGGGTTGAGTGGTGGCCGGTGGGGGATGGTAAGGCCACGGCACGGGGCTACCCGGACCTCACCTGGATCGGGGCTGTCGGGGCGACCGGAGGTCGATATCGGTATAGGTTCCAGGCATCATACGACACCTCGGCCGGGGATACGGCGGGGACCTCTGCCCGATACTCGCTGGCGCAGGCCATCCCCAATCCCTTCTCCTCGGACGAGGGAATGCTCGTGATTCCTTTCAGTCTTGGGAAGGCTGGAAGGGTAAGAATAGAAATATACACGATCTTGGGACAACTGGTCTGGCGGTTGGAGGAAGATCGGCCGGTCGGGAGCGGCCGAGTGATATGGGACGGATGTAATTTGGAGGGGGAGCCGGTGGCCAGCGGGATCTACATTTATCTCTTCCGATCTGGGGAGTTTCGTAAGATGGGGAAGGTCGCCGTAGTGCGCTGAGGAGAGCGGACATATGCTCTATAGAAGAACTTTTTGGGGATCAAAGCTCTTTATTTGGAGGTATAGATGGAGCGACCTATCACCTTCGTCAATGAGGGCCAGCAGATAGTGGGTATCCTGCACGTCCCGGAGGGGAGAGGTTCCAATCCAGGGGTGGTGCTGTTCCACGGGTGCACGGGGAGCAAGTCCGAGGACCACTGGATATTCGTCAAGCTCGCCAGAAGGCTCTGCGGGGAGGGGTTTGTGGTGCTGAGGTTCGACTTCCGAAACTCCTGCGACAGCGAGGGGGATTTCGAGGACATGACGGTCTCGGGGGAGATATCCGACGGGCTGAGGAGCCTGGAGTGGTTCTCGGGATTGCCAGAGGTGGATGAAAACCGAATAGGACTTTTGGGCCTGAGCTTGGGGGGCGCGGTGGCGGCGTGCGTGGCCGGCAGGAGCTCCCTGGTCCGATCCCTGGTGCTCTGGTCTCCTGTGGCCAGGCCGAAGGAAACTTTTGAAAGGCTTATGGCGGTAAAGGGTGTGGAGATGGGAGAATTCCCGGTGGAGCAGGGGGGGTTTAGGTTCGGGAGAGCGTTCTGGAAGGAACTGCCCCGCATCCAACCCTTAAAGGAGATCCGCTTCGTAAAGGGGCCCGTGCTCATGATCCACGGCTCCGAGGACCGGACGGTGCCCCCTATGAACTCCGAGGAGTACCAGGAGGTGTTGGAAAGGTACAGGCTCCCTTGCGAACGGGTGGTGATAGAGGGGGCTGACCACACCTACACGGGTACGGGGTACGAAAGTCTGGTCATAGAAGAGACGATACGGTGGTTCAGGAGGACATTGGTGGAGAGGAGGAGGTATGCCCGACCTTAGGACACGCTATGTGGGGCTGACTTTGGAGACCCCTCTGATCGTCGCCTCTTCCGGCCTGACAGAGACCCTGGAGAAGATGCGACTGTGTCAGGAGCACGGCGCCGGGGCCGTCGTGGTTAAGTCCTATGCCGAGGAAAAAGTGATGCGGATCTCCCCCACGCCCCGCTACCGTGTGCTACACCAAAGGCTCGGGGACGAGAAGAGCTTCACCTTCATGTCTTACGAACAGGCCAGCAGGTTCGATATAGACCGGTACGCCCAGGAGGTCGCGGACGCCAGGGCCAAGCTCCACATAAAGGTCATCCCCAGCATCCTCTGCGTCACGGACGAGGGCTGGGTGAGGGCCGCCCAGATTCTCGAGGAGGCCGGGGCGGATGCCCTTGAACTTAACACCTCCTGCCCGCATGGGTCCATCACCTTCCGGGGGAAGGCCGTCGAGGAGACCATCTTCCACACGGTGCGCCTGGTGCGAAAGGCCGTCTCGCTGCCTTTAGTGGTGAAGATCAGCTCTATGCTGACGTCCCCCATAGGAGTGGTCAAAGAGCTGGAGAAGATCGGCATACAGGGGGTTACGATCTTCAACAGGATGACAGCGTTGGACGTGGACGTGTACACCGAAGAGATAGAGATGCCGGGGGGGTACGCAGGCCACGGAGGGCCCTGGGCGGTCCAGTATCCCTTAAGATGGATAAGCCAAATAGCCCCACAGGTGAGGATAGACATAGCGGCCTCAGGAGGGGTGAGCTGTTGGG
The DNA here is from genome assembly GCA_012962735.1 of Candidatus Latescibacterota bacterium. GTDB lineage: Bacteria > Latescibacterota > 4484-107 > B68-G9 > B68-G9 > B68-G9. Next base: position 3,266 of record DTXA01000458.1, on the reverse strand, counting down.
AGGACGTGGTGAGGTACTTCTTGGTCGGGGCGACGGTGGTGCAGGTTTGCACGGCCCTCTTCTTCAACGGATATGCGTTCTTGGAGGAGTTGGTCCAGGGCTTAGAGCGGCATATGGAGCAAAAGGGGTACAGGAGGGTGGAGGACTTCAGGGGGAAGGTCCTGGGGAAGATATTGGGGACGTGTGAAATAGATCGGAGGCACCGCTTCGACGCCAGAATAGACCCCTCCCCTACCGCGCCCTGCAAGTTCGCCTGTCCGGTAGGGGTGCCCATCCAGGCCTTCGTGCACTATGTAGCCGAGAGGGACTTCGAAAAAGCCTTAGAGATGATCCGCTCTGCCGGTCCTTTCCAGTCGGTATGTGGCCGGGTATGTTACCACCCATGCGAGGACGCCTGCACCAGGGGAGATATGGACGAGCCGGTGGCCATTATGGCTTTGAAGCGTTTCGTCTTAGAGTGGGGCGAGAGGAACAGGCCCCTGAGGGACGTGGCCCCCGATGTAGCGCCTCCCACAGGGAAAAGGGTGGCCGTGGTGGGTGCCGGCCCTGCCGGGCTTACAGCAGCGCACGACCTCGCAAAGAGGGGACATAAGGTCGTAGTTTACGAGGCCTTGCCGGTGCCGGGCGGGATGATGGCCGTGGGGGTCCCGGAGTACAGGCTCCCGAGGGAGTTAGTTCGGGAGGAGATAGCCTATATAGAGCGGATGGGGGTGGAAATCCGCACTGGTGTCCGTGTTGGAAAGGACGTGACTTTGGAGGAACTGAGGAGGGAATACGATGCGGTATTCCTCAGCACCGGCGCTCACCGGAGTCTGCGCCTCGGGATACCTGGAGAGGAATTTGAAGGCGTGATCCTAGCCCTGGACTTCCTCAAGAAGGTGAACTTGGAGGAGAATGTCCAGGTGGGGAGGCGTGTGGGCGTGATAGGGGGGGGGAACACCGCTTTGGACTCCGCCCGTGTGGCCCTCAGATTGGGTGCGGATGAGGTATATTTGATCTATAGGAGGACCGAGAAAGAGATGCCAGCTCAGGACTGGGAGGTGGCCGAGGCCGAGGAGGAAGGGGTGCGTATCTTATATCTCACTGCACCGCTGGAGATTCTGGAGGACGGACGGGTAAAAGCTGTCAGGTGTCTGCCCCACATCTTGGGGAAACCGGACGAGGACGGAAGGCGCAGGCCCGAGCCAGCCCCGGCCTCGGCCTTCGAGCTCCCCTTAGACACCATCCTCGTGGCGGTGGGCCAGGCCCCGGACCCAATCCCCGGACTTCCCCTACGGCCGGACGGCAAGGTGGCCGCCGATCCCCTGACGGGGTACATAGGAGTCCCAGGGGTGTTCGCCGGGGGGGATGTCGCCTCGGGCCCAGCTTCGGTGGTCGAGGCCATGGCATCCGGCAGGAGGGCGGCGGAGGCTATGGACCGGTACCTCAGAGGGGAGGATATTCACGTGGAGCCCTCGCCCTTCAAAGAGGTGGACAAGCTCAAGGTCCTGGGCCGCAACTGGGAGAGGGAAAAAAGACCAAGGACCTCCCCGCCGGTCCTGGACCCCTCCGAGCGCAGGAGGTCCTTCGGAGAAGAGGAAGCCGTCTCAGAGGCACAGAGATGTCTCGCCTGCGGGTGTGGCGTTGGGTGCGGGGTGTGTCAGCGGGTCTGCATCCACTTCGCGGTGGAACAGGAGCACGACCACTATAGGGTCACGGAAAAGTGCGAGGGATGTGGGATGTGCGTGCAGCGGTGCCCGCTGGGGACCATCGCTATGGTTCCGCATATAGGGAGCTAAGGCCTGGAGCGCTTCTGGGCCTCGCCCCTCATGGGCACGAAGCGAACTGGGAGGAGGGGGCGTTTTTCCACCTCTTTCTCCCGCTTTATTATGAGGACGAGCTGTTGAAATACGTTGCCGATAGGGATCACCATGCGTCCCCCGACCTTGAGCTGGTCCACTAAGGGCTGGGGGATGTGGTCTGGGGCGGCCGTGACAATGATGGCGTCGAAGGGGGCATGCTCCGGCCAGCCCTTGTACCCATCCCCGCAACGGACGAACACGTTCCTGTACCCCAGGGCCTTGAGCCGCTTTTCGGCGCTTCTGGCGAGTTCGGGGATGATCTCAATGGTGAACACCGAGTCCACGATCTCGGCCAGCACGGCCGCCTGGTATCCGGAACCCGTGCCTATCTCCAGCACCTTCTCGTCCCCTTTGAGCCCCAAAGCTTCTGTCATATAGGCTACGATGTACGGCTGGGATATGGTCTGTCCGTGTCCTATGGGGAGGGGGTAGTCCGCGTAAGCCTCTCCCCTGTGTCGCTCCGGCACGAACAGGTGTCTGGGGACCTTCCGCATGGCGGCCGACACCAGGCTGTCCTTTACGCCGCGGGCCTCTATCTGTTCCCGGACCATCCGCTCCCGTGCCCGGGCGTAGGTCCCCTCGCCTGACCCCCCCTTACAGGCTGTAAATAGCAGAAGACACGAAAGCCAAAGGAACCTTCCCATAGATGTCACCCCCCTAAGTTATAACCCCAGAGAGTCTTCGCTTAGATACCTTTTGGAACCCCTAAGGTCTTCAGGTAGCCCACGTTAGACCGAAAGGGAAGCCATACGATCTTTATCTGGACATATCGATGTCCTCCTGTGGGAAGAGCATGTATTCGGCGAGGTACTCCATAAGCTCCGGACGAGCGGAGAGCTCTACGTACGTCACTTTCCGGGCTATCTCCTGGGCCCGTCCAAGCTCCCCCTTGGAGCGAAGCACAAGCTTGGCCCCCTCCCCGGCCGCGTTGCCCACCGGAACCACCCGTTCCCCGTCCACAGGGGGAAGCAGGCCGATGCGCAGGGCGCTCTTCCTGTTTATGTAATTTCCGAAGGTGCCGGCCAACAATATCTCCATGTCCAGGTCTCCCACCCCCATCTCGCTTTTGAGCACCTCTATGCCGGCCCGGATGGCCCCTTTGGCCAGCTGGAGCTCCCGTATGTCCCTCTGTGTGATGCGGATGGCCTCCCCGGATTCCTCCTCCGGGGGGACGAGGACGAAGTCGTACCCGTTCTCGCCCTCAACGATCCTTTTCCTTATATCCTCCGGCCCCTCGAACTCGTCAGGAGAGCATATGCGCCCGGATGGGTCCAGTACTCCGGCGCGGAGCATCTCGGCCGCAGCGTCCACAAGCCCCGAGCCGCAGATGCCCCTGGGCTTTTCCCCTCCTATAGTGGTGTAGATTACCTCTGTATCTATGGCCACCCGATCTACGGCTCCCGGGGCCCCCCGCATCCCGTAACG